>JAFGHO010000054.1 GCA_016930085.1 Spirochaetales bacterium | reverse complement strand
GCACCAACAGCCGCACCAACAGCCGCACCAACAGCCGCACCAACAGCCGCACCAACAGCCGCACCAACAGCCACCCCGGCAAAACCGGATTTTGCCTGCGGCGGGTTTACCATACCGAATGAGATGAAGGCGTATACTACATACACTTTAAAATCAACAGTGATAAACTCGGGTCCCGGATACGCCTATAATATTGACGTTGCATGGTATGTTGACGGTAATTACAAGGAAACGGATGTCATCCCCTCACTCGGGCCGGGTTCTTCATGGACCGTAACATATTCCTGGCGCGCGCTTCCGCAGTATCATACGGTTGAAATTCGCATCAATCCTTCACGAAGCATTATCGAACATAATTCAAACTACGGAAACAACAATTGTTCGGTATCTGTGTTCGTCAGCAACAATTGACGGACGGCAATATCAGCGGGGGTGTCCTGAACCTCGGGCAAGATGACGTTTTCCGGACACCCCCGCATTTTCAAGAAGACGGTAATTTTTAAACGATAGTGGTGCTAATTATGCATTCGGGATAACAGTTCAAAACGGGAGTGGAGACCGGTTTTCCGGTAGATATTGAAAAAATGGTTCTCGACCGTTTTCACCGCTATATCCAGCTTCACCGCGATGTCCTTTGTCGTGTTTCCTTCAAGGATGAGGCTCAATATTTCCTTTTCACGGTTCGTCAGATCATAGGAATTGATAATACGTATCTTTTTTTCAAAACTGTCCGTGATTGGACACTGTTTCGATTGAAAACGCTTCGATATATGCTGGAAAATGTAGACCGACTGGACGATGATAAACAACAAAACGCCCAGGTGGGCGAGAAGGAGTGTTTTGAACAGCCGGTAATCATAAAAAATATCATTGATCGCCGTCGCACCGAAAGCGATCATAGCGGAGAGCAGGTACAACGCGCCGCTTTTTTTATCCCGGCAGGCCCGGATGATGACGATGAAGTTGTAAATAAAATAAAATACGATTATAACCGCATACGCTTTCGCATAGACGACGGTGATCAAAATGGGCGTCGACAACAATACGACGAGGGATACGACCGATATACCGACGACAAAATCCACTATTCTTTTGCCGAAAATATCGGGAAACAATGAGTGCAGATATTTATATAAAAAAAACGGTGCGAGGAGAATCATAAAATAGTCGATTCTTCTTATCAGTTCCCAGTTGATGTTCAATATATTCCTGAAAAAAAAGACATTGATGGTAAAAAGCGCCCGAAACGACACGACGAAACAGAGCAGTGAAAAAAATAACAGATATATGTCATTCCTGTTGAAGAAATAAAAAATGAGATTATAAACGAAAATAATGAAAATACAACCGAAGATGATGATATCGAACACCAGCTTGTTTTCTCTTTTTCCGGTCAACGCCTTTATCGGGCCGAACTGAATGGGATAATCGATTCCCCCCACCGGATAATGAAAACTGGCAACCTGAAGGACAATATCGAGTGAATTGTTTTCACTTTCTAAAAGAATGATGTGGGGGCAAAAATCCGGATGGCTTGTTATTTTTGTTTTTCCTACTTTTCCGACAGAGAATATCTTTGCATTATTGACATAAAGATTATACGAGGTATGCACCCTCGGAATACTGATTCCCATGCGGTCGTCCGCGGTATCGTCTGCCTTAATATTGAGCCGATAGGTTGCGTAGCCGTTAAACGGCAGTTTTAATTCGTTTACTTTATTGAAATTCCAGATCGACGGTACCTTTATGTAACCGGTCAAAACCGGCATTTTCTCCGGCATGGCCGGGTTGTCTTTTGGTCGTGTGAAATCCCCGGGGTAAATCAACTGATTCCAGTAGAATTCCCATTCTCCATTGAGTTCGACCGGGCCGCTTTTGCTGAAATTCCAGTCTGTGGCATCGAATGTGCCTTTTTCGGCAATGGGAACCCGCTTTTCCGGTACGGCGGATGAAAATGAAAACGAAGGAATCAACAGGAAAACGCATACCAGAAAAAATTTTTTCTTTTTTATGTGGTCCGTCATCATAATGGATTATCCATTTTTTTTTTGCATTCTCAGGCCGGTTATTTGGTCGTGAAGTACGGCTGCGACGGCTACACCGATATCACTGTCTGGATACCTTATGATTTCCACCGAAGCAATGCGTTAAAAAAATCGCCGATTTCCTATCATGCGAACTCATTCTATAACACAAAGGTATAATGGTCAACAAAAAATAATTGAAAGACAGACAGGATGGTCTTCTTTAAAATCGCCGGTTCGAACAATGATGACGGCATTGCCGGGATTTGGCGAAAATACATTTGTAATTTCCCCTTGATGGTATTATGCTCATTGGAAATGGTAATACGTTCGTACTGGCCATGTTCATGGCGGCAGGTGGCCGTCTCCGGTTGAGGAAAGCCGTTTCCCGGCGGGCGGTCCCTGTCCGGGTCGCGGTATGTCACATCACCGTAAAAGGATTGCCCGTTCTCGGATCACGCTATGGGAAAAGACAACCGGATGAAAAGGAGTTTTAATGAATACGATTGAAATGAGTTTTCCCGTCAGGGAAGTGACGGTATATCCCGCCGGCGCCAGGATCACAAGGGCGGAGACGGTCGCTTTTGCAAAAGGGGAAAACAGCCTCGTCATCCGGAAGCTGCCGGAAGCGATCAATGAGGATTCCGTCAGAATCGAAACAGCCGATAACCGGGGAATCACGATCGTCGGTATCCATTCTGAGGATGCGATCAGGGAAAGATATGACGAAAACCGCTACAGAAAGGAAAGGGCGATACTCGATGAACTCATTCTCGAGCAAAAAAGGTGTGAAGCGGTTTTTAACAATTATACGGATGAGTTTCTTCTCTTTATGGACAAGGGAACGTTGATCAAGGGGGCCGGTGAAGAGGTCAAACGTTCCATTATCGTTGAGAACTGGAAAGAATTCTATGGGTTCATGCGTAAAAAATTGTTCACCAACCGGGAAGAAACACGAAAGGTCATTTTCGAGTGGCTGACATTGCAGGAAAAAAGGGAAGCCGCGGAAAAAAATATAGGTGCCCTTCTCTCTTATGACAGGATCAGGGAGCACGGGATTGTCGCCGTGTTCGATGCAAAGACTGATGTCGATTGCGAAGTCCGGGTCATGTATCTTCAGCCGGGAGTAAGCTGGTACCCTGCATATACGATACGGGCTGATATCAATAAAAAACAACTCGAGATCGGCCTCTTCGGGATGATCAGCCAGACGACCGGTGAAGATTGGGAAAATGTCGAGGTCCTGCTTTCGACCGCGGTTCCATTACAGCAGTGCCGGGTACCCGACGTCACGTCAAAACGTATCAGGGAACAGGATACCGGCATTATCACGGTACCGGCGTCACCGGAGGCGGCGGTTATGGGAAAAACGGCGAAAATGGAAGATGAGATGGATGTGACGGATATGGATAAGGAAGATATACCCGAAGAGAAAGTGACGGAAAAAAAGAAGCGAGTTTTTCCATCCGGCATAAAGCGGAAAAGCGGACGAATCGCCGCAGCCTCGAGAGGATTTTCAAGCATGGAAGACGTGGATGGACTCATCGATGTCGAAAAGACGACCGGGATTTCCGGGGATGCGACTCCCCCGGCCATGAATACCCAGGCACTACATGCGAAAAGGCTTTCTCAGGAACAAAAAGGCCGGGGAGTATCGGGAGCGGCGGAGATCGAGGAAATCGTCGCCTCGGTCGACGGAAGACTGGGCGGGCGGCTAAAAATCGACACCCTTTCCCCGTATTACAGGGATTTATACGCCTACCTTTCCGATACCTATACTCCGGAAGGCGTCGTCGAGGTATCGGGCGGGATCGCGGTCAACAGATATTTCGCTCGCGGTGTTTCGCCGCTCGAATCCGTCGGCGGATTCGACTACCGGTATCACTGTGGTTCGACGAAGAATACGATTCCCTCATCCCGGGTCCCGTTTCAGATCGGTGTCGACACCGCCGGCATCCCCATGAACATGGTGTACGTGACCGTTCCACTGGAAAAGGAGGCGGTGTTTCTCAAGGCGGTCTTTACGAACACATACGGAAATCCGTTTCCCAAAGGACCGGCACAGGTGTTCGTTGAAAACAGTTTTCTGGGCGCGATCATGTTTCCGACACTCGGGATGAACGAGGGAACCTCGATTTCACTCGGCGTCGAGCGGGATATAAAAGTACTGCGAAAGGAAACTTCCGAAAGAAAAACCGGCGGTTTTGTAAAAAAGGGGATGGCGGTCGATTTTTCCGTGGAGATCGAGCTTATAAGCTACAAGGAAACTGATGTTGTCTGCGAAGTGTATGACCGTATCCCGATATCGGAACGGCCGCAGGAGATTGCCGTCGTGAACGAGAAGTACGATCCAAAACCACAAAAAATATCGGACAGAAATATCGTCTTCTGGAAGACGACACTCGAACCAAAAAAGAAAAAAGTATTCACCGTGACTTATACGGTCCGGCATCCGGAAGATTACCGGCTTACCGTGAGGAAGGCCGATCATCCGTACCTTGAACCATAAGGGGGAACTATGGCAACCGTCATCATTAAAAAAGACGATATCGAACTTGAGGCAAACTCGCGGGCAACGGAGGTGGTGGTCTATTCGGACAAGGCGGAAGTGAAACGGATGCAAAAGGCGAACCTGAAAAGGGGCGAGACGCGAATCGTGTTTTCAAATCTCGGTGCCGGGATCGATGGGCAATCGATAAAATCAACATGCGCCGCCGGTAACGTGAAAATACTTTCGACCACGCTCGCCGTCAACAACCTCTATTTTTTCAGGCAGAAAGAGGACGAGAATGTCTACAACAGGATTTGCTCCTGCCTGAAAGACATTATTGCCTTGACCGATGAAAAAATCATTTACGCCCTGGAAAATCATACGACAACCGATCTCAGGGAATACATAAAAAGCCTCCTCAACGATATTATTCTCACACAGGAAAACTCGATTCCCAAACTCAATGCGGCACTCGATTTCCTCGAACACACATTCAGGGAAAACACCCTTCTCATTATCGAGACGAACGAGAAACTGAAACACCTTCATGAACAACGGGCGCTTTTGGAGGAGCGTCTCGCAAAGATAAGGGCGCTGGATAAAAAGGTTCAGTACAATATCGAAGTGTCCGTGCATGCGGAAGAGGCATGCAGTGCCGAAGTGGAGGTGTCATATATACTGCCGGGCGTATCCTGGAAAACCTCCTATGACGCAAAACTCATAAACCCTGATAATGAAATCGAACTCTCCTGTTTCGGGGAAATCCGGCAGCAGACCGGGGAGGTCTGGAAGGATGTCAGGGTCATCCTCTCGACCGCCGCGGCGGATGTGCAGATGGAAATTCCAAAAATTTATCCGGTTTATATGTCCGGCTATGAGGAAAAAAGACGGAAGGCCCTTGTTGTCGAGACGGAAGCCTTCCGCGACCTCGAGGAAGAAAGCGGGGGAGATGAAGTCGAAGAAACCCCGTCCGATGAAGGTGGCGGGGAGAGCAGGGTCGAGGTCAGCAAGAGAGGGATTTCATACACATTCGTCGTCAAAAATCCGTGCGATATTCCTTCAGACGACAGATGGCACCGGTTTCTCATTATTACTTCTAAAAGCGAGCCGGAATTTTCATACGAAACCGTACCTGAATTGATGGAATATGTGTATTTGAAGGCGACTCTCACAAACGACACGGGGTTACCGATGTTACCGGGAAAAATCGCTGTATACAGAAACGAAAGTTATATGGGTTCCGCCCGAATGAAATATGTCGCGCCCGAAGAAGTGTTTCATCTTTCATTCGGTATCGACGAGGACGTGAAGGTCAGGCGTATCAGGCACAAGGCGACGGAGAGGGAAGCGAAAGGGCTTTCTCTCAAACATGTCATGGAATGGGAATACCACTTTATTCTCTACAATTACAAGAAAGAAACACAGAAGGTAAGGTTGAAAGAGGGGGTTTACGTCTCGGAACTGAAAGAGGTGAATATAAGGATTCTGGACGACACCAGCCCCGGTTATACGATGAACAGGGAAGGGATCGTTTGCTGGGACACGGAACTCTCCCCCGATCCTTTTCAACATAAAAAACTGGTGCTTCATTATACTCTTACCGCCCCCAAAAGCTTTCAACTTGGAGACATATAACCGGATGTAAAAAAAAGGAGGTGACTGACCGATGAGAGCGATGCTTTTGTCGCACCCGTGCCCCATTGAAGAACGGCCGCTTGCCAAGGTCGAAATCGATGATCCGGCACCAGGCCTTTTCGAGGTCAGGATATCGGTCATCGCCTGCGGTGTCTGCCATACCGATCTTCATACGGTCGAGGGAGACATGGAACTTCCAAGGCTTCCCCTCATCCCGGGCCATCAGATAATCGGCATCATAGAAAAACGGGGCGATGCGGCACACCGGTTCAGACCCGGCGAACGGGTCGGTGTTCCCTGGCTTTACCGGACCTGCGGGACCTGCGAATATTGTACGGGGGGACTCGAGAATCTCTGTAAATACGCCTCATTTACAGGGTTCCACGTCAATGGAGGATATGCCGATTATGTGGTGGCGCACGAGGATTTCGTGTATCCCATACCGGAGGAGTATACCGATATTGACGCCGCACCACTGTTATGCGGCGGTATCATCGGCTACAGGGCTCTGATGCAGTGCGGACTCCTCACGGGACAACGTCTGGGACTCTACGGTTTCGGCGGGTCGGCCCATATCACGATACAGATCGCGAATCATCTCGGTTTCCAGGTCTATGTCTTTACGCGGAGCGACCGGCACCGGCGGCATGCTCAGTCGCTCGGCGCGGTCTGGGCGGGAGGCGCCGAAGACGAGCCCCCCGCCCGGATGCACGCGGGGATCATATTCGCGCCCGCCGGCCCCATCGTTCGTGAAGGGTTACGTGTTCTGGAGCGGGGGGGAACCCTCGTTCTCGCCGGTGTGACGATGACGACGATACCCGAACTCGACTACGACAGTCATCTTTACTGGGAAAAATGCGTGAGGAGTGTGGCCAATTTTACCCGTCGGGACGCGAAGGAATTCCTCGAACTCGCGGGGAAAATACCGGTTAAAACCACGACCACATCCTATCCCCTCGACAAGGCGAATGAGGCGCTTGCCGATTTGAAACAAAGCAATATCAATGGCACGGCCGTACTCGTAACATGGTAGGGCGAAAAGTATGCGGCCCGAAAGGGATTCAGGCCGCTTTTCACATTACAGGCAGCATTGAGGAAGGCGTTCGCCCCGGGTGCGGTCACTTTCTTCCCGGCCCGGTATTCCGGGGATTTGAAAATTGCACATATATTATTCTATCGCCGATTCGGTATCGATAAAGACGACGGCCTCCGATTTTTCCGCATCGGGCAGAACATCGAAGTCTTTGACGCCCCGTATATCGCCGGCACTCGAAGTTCCGTTTCCGTCCACATCGATGAAATAATGAAGAAAATACCGTTTGCCGGTTTGTAATGGTTTGCCGCTCGTCATGACCGCCCGGTAGGTGTGTGCGGCCGGGGAAGCGGTTCGAAAAAAACCGTCGATTTTCGAATGCACCGTACCGCCGGAGGATTCCATGTCACGGACCTCCGCACTCACGTATTTACCGTGCAGGGAATCGATCCGGTCACAGAGGAGGAGGGAAAAGGTTATCTTTTTACGGCATGAGACGGTGACGGAAGGCGAAAAGAAGAAAAAGGAAGCGGCGAGGCCTCCCGCCAACAGTATGACGAGAAACCAGGCCAGCCATCTGAAACTCATGGACCGGAAAGGCATCTTCGGCCGGAAGGTGAAAAATTTGCCGAGTTTTAAGCCGAGTTTCATTCGGATATTGATCGCCCAGCCCGATGCTTCGAGAATCGTCGTCATATCCCGTTTATTGAGTTTGAGAAACGCGGAAATAAAAGTCGGGAAGAGCACGGCGAACAGGGCGCCGAGGATGGTGATGACCATCGTGGTCCATTTGACCTCGGAAAGGGTTTTTGTGATAAATGCGATGGCCGAACCGAGCGCGGCAACGGCGATACTGCCGCCCATAAAGAGATTACCGAGTCCCTGGTTTTTCGGCTGCGCTGCGGGCTGCGCGGCACCGGCGGCCGCCTGCTGCTGTTGTCCCGGGACGGCCTCTCCCTTGATGACCGTGCCGAGTTTCGATTCCGCTGCGGATTTGAATTCCTCTATTTTCGTATTGATAAGTTTTATGAGGTTCTTGAACGGCCTGCTGAGTGCCTCACCCAGGCTGATCGGGTTTTCGACGATGTCGATTATCTCGGCATCCCAGTCCGTGTTATGAATATCGTGAAAAATACCATGCTTGCCGATATAAAGATTTCCCTTGTTGCCGGAGGTGACAGGGACGGCTATCTCGTATTTTTTTTCCGTCGAAGAGAGGACGTTCACATAGAGAATGTACATGTTACTGTGCCGGGCGACGAGAAGATGTTTGTCGTGATCATCGACACGGACAGAAAGGGTAAACCTTCTCCCGTCGATGATGAGGGTTCCCATTTCAAACATCGCCCTTTTTCCGGGATCGTAAAGGTAGGGGAATGAAACGAAATTATTGAGAAACGTGAGCATCAGTGACTGAAACAGAACGAGTTTTTCGATCAAACGAATCTCATCGAGTACCAGGGCGGTCTCATTGCTTTCCGCGATAAGCTCCTTTATCCGGTTGATGAGTTTGTTGTTCAGGTACCCCTTGAGTGTTTTGGGGGGGATCGATGAAACGATCTCACCCTTCTTTTCACCCTGCCATTTTTCGTACTCGACGAACATCGATTTTATCCGTTTCCATTGGGCTTCGGTGAGTTCTGTATCCTTTTCGCCGAACATCGGCTTCATGACCTCTTTTCTGAAAAGCGCCACCTGGTCTTCGAAATATGTGTTGATACACTGATCGAAAAATAGAATCCGTTCTTTTCGGGGAACGGCCAGGGGGGCCTTTATCAGGTATGATTCAATGGAGACCGGATCGGTTACATCCGGAAAAATCCTTTCCTTCAACTGCTCCTCTGTGTCGGCTTTACAGGCGGAGTCGATAATCTCCATTCCGTCGGAAAAGCCGATCATCTTGCAGAGGGTGAAGTAATGATCGATTTTGTCCTTAATACCGGCGTACGCTCTAAAAGCCGGATCGGTCGATTCCCCTAGAATCATGATCGTGGAACTGGTTTGCCCCTCCTTTGTTTCGCCTTTTTTGTACCATTGAAGAAAAGCGGCGCCATTCGTTATGAATTCATTCAGTTTTTCAAGTGTCACACCCCTGTTTCCCAGCGGATGGGGGGCCCCGCCGATAGTCTTTATGATATCCTCGAGCATCTGCCTGATCTGAGGATCGTCTGTCGCTTCGGGAAGGACAACACCGGCTTCGCTTATCGGCGTTGCCTTTACCTTTTCCTTGATTTGTCTGATTTCATTCAGGGTGATTACTTTTTCGTTCTCCCTGCCGAGACGCTGAAGTATCTGAAGGGCCGACTGGTAGAGACTTTTCCCTTCGGTATGGGATGTGTCGATTGTATCGATATGCAATGCGGTGCTTTCCTCAATAACCGCTTTTTTGTCATTGAGATTTCTGAAAAGCCAGCGTATCGCCTCCTTGATCTCGAAACACATGATACGCTTATTGTCGTCTGAATCGACGAGATCGAGGAACACGGGATCGCATATGATCGATTCTATCGACGCCCCGGTGGCTGACCAGTGCGCTTCGTCGAGTGCGAGGATATTTTCGATGCCTTTGATCGTTCTAATTTCCCTCTGGGCGAGGTAGCTTATATTTTTAAAAAACCGACGTTTTGATTTTCCCATATGCCGTCATGGTTAAACGAGAATATTTTTTTATTATAATCGTGGTTTCCCGGAAAATCAATGCATTTTCTCCCGATAATCCGATATGTGAAAGCAGCGTCGGTCTCTTTTATGAACGGCATTTTCAATTGATTCATGCCATCTCTCATGAATATAGCGACGCATATAGGGTAATTTATCGGGATAACATGCATTTCCCGATAAAAAAGAGATGAAAAAAAAATAAAAATAATTATTATTTAAAGTAGGGGAATTCCTTATATATTGATGACTATCGGGGATTGAGAAGGAGTTTCAGGAGGGGTCATGAAGAGAACCAATATAGCCATTATCTGTGTTATTGTGATAAGCGCGGTACAATTATCGGGTGAGACGGGTGAACAACCATTCGATTATGACGACAACCACCTTTTTTCCGGCAATGTGGTGAAAAACGGCGATGAATCCTTTGTTCTCGGATCGATATATATCCTGGAAAGCGGGTTTGCGGAGGGAAAATATGTCACCGGGGATCTCAAGGAACAGGGATTTGAAAAATATGACGGTAAATGGCTTCAGAATAAAAAAAACCTGGAAAGATATATGTATACCTTTCGGACGAGGTTTTATGTGGATGAGCGATTACGGAACGTACACCTCTCCCTTTACATGGGCATGACGGGATATCCCCGCGCCATTTACCTCAATGGAAGGAAAATCCAGACATACGGCCGCTACAGGGATGTGTATAATACCCACGCCTTTCTTTCGCACAATATCTATCTTTCCGAAGATATTCTTCGCTACGGAAACGAGATAAACGAACTTGCGATACAGGCGTATCCGGAGAAAGACAATCTTCCCCTCGAGGATCTGACTATCGGTTCGTATTACAAAAATGAAGGGGAAGTGTTTTTGAGGAACTTTATCGGTGTTTCAATGATGCAGGTGGCTTGTATCACCTCATTTGTCATCTTTTTATATATGCTGTTTCTCTTTATCACGATGAACTTCAGGGATTTTTCAATTCTCTATTTCGGGCTTACCTGTCTTTGTTACGGGCTTTCCTATGTCAACATGGCCTTTCTCTCTGACGCGGTAAGCCAGGTCCCGCTCGAGATAACTTCCCGCGCAATGTTTCCCTGGACGGGGTTGTTTATCATATTTTTTATCCTCGAGTTTACAGGCATAGCGTATAAAAACAGAATCCTCAAAATCGGTCTCGCGCTTCCGGCGTTGATACTTTCGGTGCTTCCCCTTTTCCAGACCAGACTCGAAGGGGTCGCCGGTATTTTCCTTTATACGATGGGGTTCCTTCTGGTTTGTGTCGTTTTTTCGATCATTGTCATTCTCATATCCATCATTAAAAAGAAAAACAAAAAATCGATTGTCATACTCATTTCATTTTGTTTTGTCCTCGTTACCGCCTATTCCGATATTTACCATGTATTCCAGCAGATTTTTCCCTATGCCTATATCATGGCGTTCGGATTTTTTGCCCTTGTGTTGAGCATTTTCTTTCTTCTTGCCTTCGATCAGGCACAGATCTTCAAGAAATCTCTCAAGACTGCGGCCGATCTCAATAAAAGAAACGAATCACTCAAGAAGATGGTGGAAAATATCGGTATCGTATCGGATAATCTCAATAATTCGAGCAAGCGACTCGAGGAAATCGTGCTGACCTCGACGGATGTGATCGGTCACTATGAGAAAAACAACAGGGAGATTATCGAACGGGTGTTCGGTAAATTCAATGAAATCGAAGAGACGATGAAAAAAGTCGGGGCACGAATCGATATCGCCACCGAAAAGGTTCCCCAGGCAATAATCAACCAGACGTCGATCGTCGAGGAAATATCGGCGACAATCACCTCGATGGATCAACAGATGGAACAGACAATGGCGAGTGCTTTCGATTCCCACGCGGAAGCCACGCAGCTTCAGAACCTTGCGGAAAACAGCACACGGATCATCAAGGAATCAAAGGCTGCGATTGCGACGATCAGCGAATATTCGCTGTTTTTGCGCGAAGTGCTGAACGCGATCGAGGATATCACCGATAAAACGAGCATTCTCTCGATCAACGCAGCGATCGAAGCGGCGCGGCAGGGGATTCACGGCAAGGGATTTTCCGTCATTTCGGGAGAAATCAGCAATCTTTCACTCAATACAAAGAACACCCTCGAAACGAGTTTTGAAAAGATCAAGGATATGTACGAATTGATAGAACGGAGTACCACCCTCTCCGATGAGGTGTCGACCAGCCTTTTTACCATCATCGATAAAATAAAAGTATCGACGGCGATGATCGCCAATATTACACGTCTGATGCAGGACCAGAAATCGCAGGCCTCGGCGATTCTGGCTTCGGTGAAAAGTCTGCTTCAGGACACGGTGACGATCAAGGAACTGACATCGGAAGAACAGGAAGAAAATGAAAAGGTCAAACAGACTCTCGCCGATCTGAGAGACACCTTTTCGGCGATCAACCAGTTGCTCAGGGATCAGCTCCAGAAAGGGACCGAATTGTCTACCTGCGTGGATAATATCAAAGATATGACGGGGCAGAATTTAAAAAACATCGATATACTAAAAAAGGTAACCGTATCCGCAAATACATCGGAATCATGATCGCTTGACAGAATAATGTGTAATGGTTATATTCATACAAAATCTATAGGATAAGTATGATTATGTATGAAGAACTGGTTCGACGCATCGGAGAAATTAAAAAAGAGCGGAATGCGGTTATCCTCGCCCATAATTACCAGCCGCCGGAAATACAGGATATCGGGGATTTTATCGGGGATTCGCTCGCTCTCTGTAAAAAGGCGGCCGAAGTCGATGCCGATGTGATTGTTTTTTGCGGTGTCCGCTTTATGGCCGAATCCGCCGTGCTTCTCAATCCGGGCAAGACCGTTCTCCTCCCCGAAGCTCATGCCGGATGTCCGATGGCGGATATGGCGGATGCGCAGTCGTTGCGCCGGTTGAAGAAACGGCATCCGGATGCGGTGGTTGTCTGTTATGTCAACAGTTCGGCGGAAGTCAAGGCGGAAAGCGATATCTGCTGTACCTCCTCGAATGCGGAAAGTATCGTCTCCTCGATTCCCGAAGACAGGCGAATTATCTTCGTCCCGGACAGGCATCTGGGCGGGTATATCCGTGAAAAGACCGGTAGACCGATGATTCTCTGGCCCGGATACTGTCCGGTTCACCGGAAAATTCTCCCCGGTCATATCGCGGAGATGCGAAAAGCCTTTCCCGAAGCAAAGGTACTCGTCCATCCGGAATGCAGGGAAGAAGTCGTACGATTGGCGGATTTTACGGGCAGCACCGGAGGAATCCTTACATATGTATCGCAATCCAACGCATCGTCATTTATCATCGGAACGGAAACGGGGATTATCCACAGTCTGAAGAAGGAGAATCCCGCAAAATTCTTTATCCCGGCAACAAGTGACGCCGTCTGCGGTGATATGAAAATGATCTCACTCGAGAAGATACTTCATTCCCTTCAATCGATGAAACCGGTTGTCAGGATCGGGGACAGAACCGCGGAAGATGCCTTGAAACCCGTTTCACGCATGCTCGATATCGGATAAACGGTCTTCGTTGATGGAGGTATTCTCATGTTTCATGTACCGACACAAACCCGTTACGGCCTGAGGGCGCTTCTGGAACTGGCCCTGCATGACGGGAAAGGGCCGCTTGCCTTGCAGAAGATTTCGGAAAAACAGCATATTTCGCAAAAATACCTCGAAAACATTTTCAAGCTTTTGAAAAAAGCGGATATCATCCGGAGTGTCAGGGGACCAGAGGGCGGTTATGAACTGGCCCGCTCACCTTCGCTCATTACCGCTTTTGATATCGCCAGGTCACTCGACGGGCCCGTTATTACCGTTCCCTGTGTACACAAGGGGAATTATTGTGTAGAATCATCACGCTGCGCCGTGAAGGATTTCTGGCACGAGATGAATGATACGATAGAAGAGTATTTGAAGTCGAAAACCCTTGCCTGGTTTCTGGCAAGGGTAGACGGTAAAAAAGATCATCCGGGAGGTTGACATGGATAAAAAAGAGATTTATCTCGATTACAACGCGACCACGCCGCTTCATCCGGAGGTCCAAAAGGAAATGATCGAGGTCTTCGGGGTGTTCGGCAATCCGTCGAGTATGCATAGCTATGGAAGGGATGCCCGAAAAAAGCTCGAAGCAGCACGGGGCCGTATCGCTTCATTTATCAACGCCTCCCCGGATGAAATCATCTTTGTGGGAAGCGGATCGGAGGCAAACAATACGGTATTGAATCTCGTTGCCTGCAGGGGGAATATGTGCAGGGGACTACCCGCAGAACGCGCCGAAGTCATTACGACCTCGATCGAACATCCGTGTATCATGAATACGGCCCGCTGCCTTACGCAACGGGGACTCGTCACCCATTTCATCGAAGTGGATGAAGCGGGCAAGGTGAATATCGATCATCTCAAGGAATTGATTTCCGAAAGGACGGGGCTGATTTCCGTCATGTACGCGAATAATGAGATCGGTACCATACAGGATATCGCATCGATTGCAGCGCTCGCCCATGAGCATGGCGTTTTGATGCATACGGATGCGGTTCAGGCCCTCGGAAAAATCCGGGTCGACGTCAAAGCCCTCGATGTCGATTTTCTTTCCCTGTCTGGACACAAGATTTACGGACCCAAAGGGATCGGGGCACTCTACGTAAAAAAAGGAACACCGTTTTGTCCTTTCATTCACGGGGGGCATCAGGAGACGGGCAGGCGTGCGGGGACGGAAAATACCCTCGGGATTATCGGGTTCGGGAAGGCGGTGGAAATGGCCTCGCTTGAAATGGAGTCGGTCTCATCCCGGCTTCTGCGGTTGAGGGAAAAACTCGCATCCGGTATCAAAGACTCGGTTCCCGATATACAATTCAACGGCCACCCTGAAGACGTTCTCCCGAATACCCTGAACGTTTCCTTTTTCGGCGCGGAAGGAGAATCGATCCTCCTCTACCTGGATATGGAAGGGATTGCCGTCTCAACCGGGTCAGCGTGCGCTTCAGGTTCACTCGATCCTTCGCATGTGCTTCTTGCAACCGGCCTGGGGGCCGAACTCGCGCACGGGTCCATACGAATCAGTATGGGCCGGGGAACGACGGAGGATGAAATCGATTATGTCCTTGAGGTTCTGCCTCCGGTTATAGAGAAGATTCGGCGTATGTCGACGGTTTATCAGAAAGGAGGTGCCGTATGAGTGATGATTCGGCGTGGGTCTATACCGATGTGGTCAAAGACCATTTCATGAATCCGCGTAATGTGCTTTTCGATGAAGGATCATTCAAGGAGGACGGCAAAGGTGTCGTCGGCAATATAAAATGCGGCGACCAGATGATGATGGCGATCAAGGTGAAAGACGACGTTATCGTCGACTGTAAATGGAAGACATACGGCTGCGCCAGCGCGATAGCCAGTACGTCCATGCTTTCCATGGTCGTCACGGGGATGAAACTTTCCGAGGCATACCATGTTTCACCTAAAGATATCGCCCAAAAACTCGGGGGGCTTCCCGAACACAAGATTCATTGTTCGGTTCTCGGCGACAAAGCGCTTCGGGCCGCGATCGATGATTATTTCCGGCGCACGGGCCAGGAAGAAAGAATCGAAAGCGAAAAGGCGACGATCATATGCCAGTGTATGAACGTGACGGACAAGGATATCGACAAGGCGGTGAGAAACGGTGCGCGAAGTTTCGAAGAGCTTCAGTTTCAGACAAAAATCTCCACCGTTTGCGGTCAATGCAGGGAAGAGGCGGAGGAATACCTCCATCAGGCCGTCCATCTTTACGGGGAGGATTAAGGGGCCGCGTGGGTTGTCCGGTTTTACGTATGTTCCCGGCAAACCGCAAAAACCACCCCGAAAGTCCGCTTGCCGTCCGGGCGATACGTAAAAAGAACGTTTTTTCCGTGATCGAACATCTTGATTAATTGTAGTACTTCCTTTATTCTCTCATTATGCCGTCCGTGCGGTAGATTCCATTCGGAATAATTCCGAATTCAAGCGGTTTATTTTATTACTGTTATATATTAATTATTTTTATGAAAGGAGATAACTCTTGTGACGAAAAAAAGAATCGTATCAATAGGGTTGTTTGCAATAACCATAATGTTCGCACTGCCGTTTCTAGCCTATGGGTATATCGATCCGGGTACGGGAAGCTACCTGCTGCAGGTGATCATTGCCGTTCTGCTTGGTGCCGGCCTCGCCGTCAAAATTTTCTGGCAAAAAGTGAAAGGTTTTTTTGTCAATCTTTTCCAGGGAAAACAGAAACAACAGGTTGATGAAAACAGGTAGCAGAGACGCGGCGTCCTTCCGCGATCCGTCGGGATTCCTTTTTTATCATGATCAGGTACTCTACAGGCAGATCAATCGTTCATACAAAGCAGACTATGAGATGCTCATGGCATCCGGGCTGTATGCGGAATTGGTCGAAAAAGGCCTCCTCATTCCGCATACAGAAGCGGATATTCCGCCACCAGAGGCGGAACGCGCCTATAAAATAATAAAGCCCCTTCATGTTCCATTTATCTCGTATCCGTATGAGTGGAGTTTCAGCCAGTTGAGGGATGCCGCGCTTCTCACTATCGATGTGCAACGGGCGGCTTTTGATGCGGGGATGTGTCTCAAGGACGCCAGCGCATACAACATCCAGTTTCTCAAGGGAAAACCGGTATTAATCGACACGCTTTCGTTTCAGAAGTACCGGGAAGGAGCTCCCTGGGTCGCGTACCGGCAGTTTTGTCAGCATTTTATTGCCCCCCTTGCCCTCATGATGTACAAGGATATACGGCTGAATCAGCTGCTGAAAGTATACATCGACGGGATACCCCTTGATCTGGCAAGTTCGTTATTGCCGTTCCGGTCCAGGCTTTCGTTCACTCTCCTGACTCATATTCACCTTCATGCCGGAAGCCAGAAGGCATACGAGGACAAGGCCGTCGATGTCGCCGACCTAAGGGTTTCACCCCTTGCGTTTCAGGGTATCATCGAAAGCCTTTTTTCCGCCGTTCTGAAGATGAAATGGGAGCCGAAAGGAACGGAGTGGGCGGACTACTATGATAAAACGAATTACAGCAAAGCGGCGTTCGAACAGAAAAAAAGGGTCGTTGAAGAGTTTGTACGAAAGACGAATCCCTGTACGGTCTGGGATCTCGGGGCAAATACCGGTATTTTTACCAGAATCGCTTCGGAAAAAGCGGCGCATGTCGTTTCATTCGATATCGATCCGGCCGCCGTCGAAGTCAACTACCGCCTTTGCAAACAGGAAAACTCCGGCAATATCCTTCCGCTTTTAGTGGATCTAACCAACCCGAGTCCGGGGATCGGGTGGGAAAACAGGGAGAGGAAGAGTCTTTCCCAAAGAGGACCGGTCGATATGGTGATCAGCCTGGCCCTGATCCATCACCTCGCCATATCGAATAATCTGCCGTTCGAAAAAATCGCCTCTTTTTTTCATTCATTATGCTCCCATCTCGTTATCGAGTTTATTCCAAAAGAGGATTCGCAGATACGGAAACTGCTTTCGACCAGGGAAGATGTTTTTCCGGACTATGGAAAGTCCGAATTCGAAAAGGTTTTTTCACGATATTTCAGTATTTCGGAAAGCAGGACACTTGATGAAAGCGGCCGAATCATATACCTTATGCATACCATATGAAATTCATGAAAAAAGACGGCTTCACATTTCTTCACCCCCTGTTTTTCGGGATATTTCCTCTTTTGTTTCTCTACGCGCACAACGCCGGTGAAATGACTCCCGGCGACATTGCGGTGCCGCTTCTCGTTGCGGCGGGATTTGCAGTGTTCGTCACCTTCGGCGCCGGTATCATATTAAAGGATTTCCGCAAAAGCGCCCTTATCGCAACGATGATTCTTTTTGTCTACTTTTCATACGGCCATATCGCGGGTATTCTTCCCTCAACCGGCTTTGCACTCTTCGGCACCATACCCGTCACGTTCGGGAGTATATTCACGGTCGTCTGTCTCGGCCTCCTCGCCGCCGGAATCTTCATCGTTATCCGGACAAAAAAAAATCTTGGCCACCTTACCACGATTCTCGTTTTCATCGGAGCCTGTCTGGTGTTCTTTCAGATTGTCCAGGCGGGGGCGGTACTCGTTACCCGAAAGAAAGCCGCCGATGTGGAAGTAACGCAGGAGTCAACCGGTTATTCACAACAGGAAAAAAAGTCAACGGTGCTTCCGGATATTTATTTTATTATTATGGACGGTTACACCGGCAAGGACATACTCGAGACGATCTTTCATGTGGATAATACCGATTTTTATGCCTTTCTCCGGGAAAAAGGATTTCATGTTCCCGGGAAAAGCTTTTCCAATTACTGCCAGACGGTATATTCCGCCGCCGCCACCCTCAACATGTCCTATATCCAGGATATTGGGGATTTCGGCATCGATTCGAGGGACAGAATGCCTGTTTCCGCAAGACTGCGGGACAACGCGGTCGTTCGATTCCTCAAAAGCGCAGGATACACGATCGCGGCATTTTCATCGGGATATTATCATACCCGTCTCGATAACACCGATTACTATTTCTCGCCTGAAAGCGAGATGAGCGAGTTCGAAAACATCCTGATAAACACGACCTTGTTCCCCTTGAACCGGGACGAAGAGGATTCGGCATTCGCCAAACACCGGCAACGCATCCTCTATACCCTCGACAAACTCGCGGGACTCGATATGCTTCCTTCACCGAAGTTTGTTTTCGCACACATTCTTTCACCGCATCCTCCTTTTGTCTTCACCGCGGAGGGCGAACCCACACGGCAGAGTGATTTTTTCCATATGTGCGACGGATCGCACTATATGTCGTCCACCGGCGGCGGGCTCGCAAATTATATCAAAGGATACGGCGGCCAGATCACCTGGATTACGAAACTCCTTAAAAAAACGATTCAGCAGATACTTGAGCGCAACACTGAACATCCCCCGGTTATCATTCTCCAGGCCGATCATGGGTCCGGGTCGGGATTATCATGGGAATCGCTCGAAAAAACGAATGTGCACGAGCGATTTTCCATTCTCAATGCCTGGTATCTGCCCGGGTATGAAGATAACGACAATTACCGGATTTCAAGCCCCGTCAATACCTTCCGTGTTGTTTTCAACACCTATTTCGGGACACGATTTCCCCTGCTCGAAGACAGACATTATTATGCTGCATGGGCGAGCCCGCACGATTACAAGGATGTTACCGATGTCCTTTACGGGGAAGATCCCGGAAAACAAACGAATGACGGGATAGAAGCGGTGGTTCGGAGATAAAAGCATCGATTTTTATAAAAAAAGCCCCTTCTTGAAAGGGGCTTTTTTCTACATACCGGTTCGTTAGTCGGCCTTTTTTACATCGATCTGTTTCGGCTTAGCCTGTTCCGTTTTCGGAAGACTGAGCGAAAGTACGCCGTTTTTAAAGTGCGCGTCGATCTTGTCCCTGTCGATGTTTTTCGGAAGGGTAAAACTTCTCGAAAAAGCGGTACTTCGCCTTTCCTTGATAATATAGCCCTTCTTTTTCTCTTCTTTCGTTTCATCCTTTTTGGATGAAATGGTCAACAGGTCGCCGTTTACCGAAACATCGATATCCTTCTCGGTAAAACCGGGAATATCCGCCTCGACAACGTAATCGTTTTCATTTTCACGCACATCGACTTTCGGATGTGATTGTCCTGAAACGGTGAATACCGAATCATCGAAGAACCTGTCGAGCACGCGCTCGAAATCCAAGTCAAAAAGGCTTCCGGTAATTGGTCTGTACTTTATAAGGTTCATATCGCACCTCCTTATATAGGATTTATTGACTCTATTAATATATCTGCAATATTTGTGCCAAATCAGGAAGATGAGGCTATTTATAATTAACTATAATATAATGAAATAAAACACACTCGTATGGCGGGGTTGGAAAATTTCCTCTAAAAGAGTCAATATGACACATAGGGAAAATACGGTAAATATGGTATGTCAAAAAGAAACGACCGGCACCTGTTTGATGGTACCGGGTGTGTTGTTTTTTCACTCATTTTCATGTAAGACGCCTCCCGCGCCAGGCGACGGGCTTTCCGGCAAGCGCGGGGTAGATGGAGGATGGGGGCTGCGGCATCGCGGTTTTCGCTTTATTCGAAAACGTTTCGTTCCGATAGGGAAAAACGCCCGTCCGCCATCCGCTACAGGCAGTCTCTTCAAACAGCCATCGCTGCCTGTACGCGGAGGAACGGTCGCGCTTTCCTGAAAAGAGAATATAGGGGGCAGATCTGTCCGTGACAACGCCGGTTCCCTTCAATGCTTCGAGTCCATGAAAGGGATTTCCGATACGTTCCCTGATAATTCGTTCGGCGGATACGGGCCCGATACCCGGAACACGAAGCAGGTGATGTTTTTCCGCACGGTTGATATCAACGGGAAAACATTCGGGATGCATCATCGCATATGCCGTTTTCGGGTCCACGTCAAGGGGGATATTTCCGGAAGCGTCGAAGACGAGTTCCTGGAGGCCGAAGCCATACGCCCTGAGCAGAAAATCGCACTGATACAACCGGTGTTCTCTGAGGAGAGGTTCGGGCGGCAGCGGGCGTCCCGTTTCCCTTTCATCCGGTTGATAGGCGGAGAAATACGCCCTGAACACGAACAAACGGCGGTAAATCCAGTCGACTGTTTTCATGATGTCGCAGTCGCTTTCATCCGTCGCCCCGACAACGAACTGCGTCGTCTGGCTGCTCGCACGGGCGCCTCGCCTTAATATTTCGCCTGTCTGCTTCATGGGCAGCACCAGGTCGCGGATCATGTCCTTGTCGGGGGCGATAAGGCCCAAAAGTTCGCGTCCGGGCGATTCGAGGTTTACCGACAGCCTGTTCGCGTAGGATGCCGCTGCTTCGATAAGGTTGTATGAGGCCCCCGGCAGAATTTTCAAGTGGATGTATCCGTCGAAACGGTAATGTTTCCTGAGAATTTCCGCCGTCAGAATCATCTTTTCCATCGTCGTGTCCGTGTTGACGCCGACACCGGAAGAGATGAAAATACCATGGACCATATCGGTGCGGACCAATTCCATGAATGCCTTTGCCAGTTCGTCCGGTCTGAATCCGGTCCGAACGACATTGTCTTTCAAGGCGGAAAAGGAGCAATAGGTACAGCGGTTTTTACAGACGTTTGTCTGGAGTACCTTGAGAATTCCGACCCGGCCTTTTCCCGGCACGTGAGCGGGATAGATCCATTTTCGGAGAGGATCGAGGGGGTCGCGTATCCTGCCGCTCGTACCACTGCTATTGGTGCTGCATGAGGAAAGGCAGATATCAAAGCGGGCGGACGCGGAAAGGATATCCAGCTTGGACGAAGTATCCGGTGCTTTCAGAAACGTCGCCATATCGGTATAGTATAATAAACATATGTTAAGTGCAAGCCTTTTTTCTCAATAATCTTTTTTTTGGGCCCATGAGGGAACGAATATGGGTTTGGGGTTTTATCAGCCGTGTGACGTCTGCAAGCAGCCGTGCCGGCTAAGATCAGCCGGATTTGGCGCAGTATACCCTGTTGCGTCCCGCTTCCTTGGCGGCGTAGAGTGCCTCGTCCGCTTTTTTCTTGAGGGCTTTTTCGTCCCCGGCGGTATCCGGGTAACAGGCGATACCCTGGCTTGCCGAAAAGCTTTTTACCGGTCCGTTCATCGATTGCAGGAAATCGAGTTTTTCGACATCGCGCCGGATTTTTTCGGCGATTTCTCCGGCCTCTTCCATGGTTGTATCGGGCAGAATGACGGTAAACTCGTCACCGCCGTATCTGGCAAGAATATCCCGCTGCCGCAGGTGGTGTTTGAATACCGCTACCGCTTCGAGGATCGCCTTGTCGCCCATCTGGTGGCCGTAGGCTTCATTGATCTGCCTGAAATAATCGAGGTCCGCCATGATAAGGCAGAGACGCTTGCCGCTTGTTCGGGCCGCCTCGACATAGTCATCGAGCGAGTTGTCGAGAAAGCGCCTGTTATAGGCGCCGGTCAATTCATCCGTTATGGCCCTTCTGCTTGCCTCGTCACCCCACCGGACCATGTCGGAGACCAGGCTTCCCGTTTTTCTGAGACGCTGCGTGGTAATGTTGAGCATTTTATACATGACCTTGATCGCGATCGCCGGGTTCGATTCGATGATTTTGAAGAATTTGTGCTTGTGAAGTTTGAAGAGGGAGCCCTTTTCCTTTGCGTAACAGGTCGCCGATCGGGGGGCGTTTTCGAATATCGACATTTCTCCGAAAAAATCGCCCGGATTGAAAACCACGATTTCCTTTTGTTTACCGTCCGGAAGACCGATCGTACCCGTTATTTTCCCTGTTTTGAGGATGTACAGCTCGTGACCCTCTTCTCCTTCCCTGCAAAATACGGCACCGGATTTTACCGGAACGAGCTTGAGATTCTTGGCGAGTATTTTGATTTCAACGTCGTCGAGTGATGAAAAAATGTGAATCTGTTTCAGGAAAGAAACGGTTTTATGCATATTTCTACGGAGCGATCTTTACCCCGTCACCTCCGCTGTTTCGTTTGGAAAGCATGATATCGAATGTCACCTTGATAATCTCGTTGTGATCGTCGGCATGAACGGGATATGTCCCGACACCGATACTCCACGGTGTCCTGAATTCATCGCCCATGATGACTTTTTTGATATTAATGGCATACAATTTCTGCCTCAGGTTTTCGGCGATTCTGAGGCCGTCATCCGTTGTCGTGTTCGGAAGAATGACGACAAACTCGTCCCCCCGGTACCGAATCACGGTATCTGTCTTGCGGGTCGAGTTTTTCAGTGTTTCAGACATGATCTGAAGGACCCTGTCCCCGGCGGAATGGCCGTAGGTATCATTGATATATTTGAAATTGTCGGGTTTGAGTACCAGCACCGTCGTATTGTTGCCGTAAGAGGGAAGCTGGAGGGGAAAATCTTCCTTGAGCCAGCTTTTATTGTAAAGCCCGGTGAGTTTGTCATAGAGAATCTGTTTTCTGAGATCGTCGATCCACTGGGTTTTGTCGGAGAGGAGTTTGTTCGTCGAACGGATCCTTCCCGCGACCGTGGCGAGGAGAACGTGGAGGACGCGTGCGAAAATGTCAGGATACTTGTTGATGAGTTCGGTAAACTGGATGTATGGCGCCGGAAAAATGAGAAGGGTCGTATCTTCTTCCGCGAGCGCGGTCGCGGTACGGGGGCTGTCTTCGAAAAGGTCGAGATCTCCAAAGAGATCACCCGGAATGAACCGTGCGATATCCCTGTCTTTTTTCCCTTCCTCCCTTTTTATGATTCGAACCGCTCCCTGTTTGACAATAAAAAGGGACTCCCCGAACGTTCCCTCTTCGAAGATGACGGCGTCGTCATCATAATCCCTGAATTCACTGTATTCCGCTATAGTGGCAATATCCGAATCTTTGAGTCGCGAGAAAAGTTTTGCATTTTTTAACAGCCGTACCTTTTCTTCCATCCTCTGACTAATGTTATAGTAAATATCAGGCCGAAAGTCAATATCGGAGTTGTGTATTTACGCGTGAATGCGGAGCGGGAACCAACTATTTATCTATGAGACAGATAGTTATCCGTGTATCAGGCTTTTCTTGCAAGAAAGATTTTGCGTATTATAAAGAGGAGATACAACGCGGAGAAAAGACCGCCGTAGAAAAGGATAAAGACAATGCTTTCTTCCGGTTTAATCGATTGCATGCCTTTTACCGAAGCAAGCCCCCTGCCGAAGAGGTTTCCGCTAAAGGAGTAATCGTCGTACGAACTCGACATGTAGGTCGATTTTCCGCTTTGCCCGAAGGAGGTCGCCGTCGATCGCGAGGACGACGTGGTACCGGCCGAATCGGACGTCGAGCCCGCCTCCGAACGGGTGTTTCCCTGAGGATTGACGGGGGCGGTCGCGCAGGAGGAGAGAAGACAGGCGGCCGATATTGCCGCGATAAAGAGAACGAGATGTGTCTTTTTTACAATGCTGTGAGGTTCCATCTATTTCCTTCCCTGTGCCCGAATTCCTTCTCTATAAAAGATACACCATTTCAGGGAAAAAGCCAAACAATTTTTACCGGTAATGCTGTCCTATTCACGGACAATCTCGACAGGTTCCTCCTTTTCCTCTTCAAAGTCAAAGTCACGATGAATCATACCGAGCAGCAGCCCGGCAATGATCTTCCCGCCCGCATAGGTGAGATGAATCCCGTCTGAAAGCCGCAGTTGCGAAAGCTTTCCGTCGATTTCGAGATAATCGGTGTAACGGGCGTGTTCATTCCCGAGCAGATATCCTGTGGGGAGAAAGGAGACATACCCGTAACGGCCGCAGACACCTTCGATAATGTCGTTTATCGCGGACATTTTCGCATGAAAACCGCTGTTTCTCATGGGCGGCAACCCGATCCAGTATATCCTGTATATTTTCCCCTCCAGGTATCGAAAAAGCTTCGTGAGGCGGTTTTCGTAAATTTCCCGCCAGCTTTTGGTATTGAACCGGAAATGCTTCGAGCCTGAGACAATGGTCTGCGCGTCGTTTGTCCCCAGAAGGATGACAAGCGCGTCGTAGCTATGCTGCGCGAAAACGGCCTCGATTTTCTCCTGCCAGTTGTAATAGTCCGTCCGCGACATACCGGAACTCGGATGCGCTATGAGCTCGGACGAGACGGCCCTGTTACGGTAAACGGCGCGGTCGAACATGACCGCGATCGCCCCCGACAGCAGCGAATCACCTATCATGAGGAGCCGGAACGGCCGGCGGGATGAAAAGACCGGAGGCGCATTGCGTTCCGGTGGCTCCTGACGCGATCCCGTTGTTCCCTGACGAAGGCTTGTCTCTTCCGGTCTGACGACCGGGGGAGGGGAGCCGGCGGTCACCATTTCACCGGTTTCAGCGGCGAATCCGGAATCGGTTGAGATACGAGCGATGTGAAAGAAGCGCCGCCGAAGGTCCTGCAGGCGTTCGTCGACGGTGAGCGGCCGGACCAGGTCCCGGTACGGGGTGACGAAAAAGAGAAGCGCAGCTTTCAGCGTCTTGTCGTCGAGGTTCATGATACTCCGGTGGATATTCCCCGCGTTTCCGAAAAGACTGATAATGAGACCGAGAAGCAGGACGACGGCGGCCTGCTGAACTGTATAAAAACGGATTCCTCTTTTCATATCAAAACTGAAAATAAATAAACGGGGCGATCCCCTGCGGCGCAATAACGCCGAGTCCTATCATGAATACCCCGCAGGCTATCCCCTGCATCGTGACGGGAAGCCTGCTCAGCCACCTGGTGAGAAGCCTGCCGGTGCGCCGCGGGATGAAATGAATATAGATGCCTGTCAGAATGAGAAAGATGACAAACGGGGTGATCAGGGTCACGGGGGTCCCCATGTTCCCGATCGCCCGTATATACTCGTATGCCCCCGAAATCGACTCCGACCTGAAGAATATCCAGCAGAAACAGACAAAATGAAAGGTCAGGAACGTGCCGAATGCCCTGCCGAAAAACGACCGTTCCCTTCGGGTGGGGACGCGGAAGACGAACCGTTCGAGACAGAGTCCGATCCCGTTAAGCCCGCCCCAGAGAATGAACTTCAACGCGGCGCCGTGCCAGAGACCGCCCAGCAGCATGGTGATCATGATCGCGAGTAATGTTCGCGATAATCCTTTCCTCGAGCCCCCAAGGGGAATGTAGAGGTAATCCCTGAGCCATGTGGAAAGTGAAATATGCCAGCGCCGCCAGAACTCGCGCAGAGAGGCGGCACGGTAGGGGTGGTCGAAGTTGTCGGGAAACCTGAAACCGAGAAGGCCCGCCGTACCGATAGCGATATCAGAGTAGGCGGAAAAATCGCAGTAGATCTGGACCGCATAGGCATAAATACCAAAGAGGACTTCGATCCCCGAAAAGGCGCTCGGATTGGCGAACACCCGGTCGACCAGGAGGGTCGAAAGGTAGTGGGCGATGATCATTTTCTTGAACAAGCCGCCCAGAATGAGGATGAGATACCGTGCTGCGGGAAGCCGTTCGTCGGTGTCTTTCCGTTCGAGCTGGGGAAGAAAGGTGTTCGCCCTCACGATAGGACCGGCGACAAGCTGGGGGAAAAAGGATATATAAAGGAGTATATCGATAAGGGATCGGGACGGCCGAATTGTGTTCCGGTAGACATCGATCACGTAACTCAATGCCTGAAAAGTAAAAAAGGAGATACCCACCGGCAGGATGATGGTAAGGAGAACCGGATCGATCCCGATATTCCATAAACGGAGCAGGTTGGCCGCCGAAATGACGAAAAATCCGTAATACTTGAAAAAGCCGAGAACCCCGAGCATGCCGAGACAGGCGATAAAAAGGGTGAGCTTCCGCTGCCACCGCTTCCGCTGTAACCCAAGGAGAACGCCGAAGATGTAGGCGGCGCAGGAACAGAGGAAAAGAAGAAACGTGAAGCGCCAGTCCCAGTATCCGTAGAAAAAATAGCTCGCCGCGACGAGGAAGAGTTTTTTCTGCGGGGAGTTCCGTTTCATCTGCCAGCTCAAGAGAAAGACGACGAGAAAAAAGAGTGCGAATTGTGGTGTCGGGAATAGCACAGCCGCTCCTTTTGCCTGTGAGAGTGTTTGTATTGTTCAATTATCGGCATACCGCCGGCATAACATTGAACCCGGATTTTTCACGAACGCCGCCGTTTTTCAAGCGATGGTCCGCCGCACAATGTTCCGGTACATAAAAAAAGCCCCGCCTACTAACGCATGCCTGATGTGGGGTAGCACGTGCCAGCAGCAGAGCTCATGTTCCGTCGTTTTTATACGATGGAACCGGGGGTATGATGGGATGTTATAATAAATCAGGATGTATATACCTGACTCATTATGTGATCTTATATTAGAATTAATGAAGCGCACTGTAAATATACCTTTTGGCACAAATTTTCAGGTATTGTTTATTATATAATATCCTTATCGCGGCATTATTTATTGACAGAAGATCATATTCGTTTTACATTGCCCCTATGTTGAACAGCATATAAAGGAGGAATATCATGGCGTCAACAAAAAGCATTGACACGCGGCTTATCCTTCAGCTCGCCCTGGCGGCATTTCTGATTTTGCTCGGCATCCAGGGTATCGTTTCGTATAATTCGCCGGCGAACGAACTCGCCCGGGCCTTTTCAGGGCTTTTCGGCGGGGGGAAAGACGTTATTTCCCTGACCATAGCGATTATCGACCTGGTCGCGGGTGTTCTTTTAGCGCTCGAGCTGTTCGTCGGCTCCCAGATCAAACTTATCGGACTGGGACCGATTCTCGTCGTCGTGTACTGGATCGCGAGGACGGTGTACAAGCAGTTTATCACCGGCATGTCGATACAGGGGGGCAGGATGATTTTTCAGCCCGATTTTCTCGGCTGGCTCGTGCTTCTCATGTCGAATATCATTTACGTGATCGCACTCTTTCATGTCAGCAGGAAAAGCGCCTGATCGAGGGAAGAAGCGACACAGGGGGCTTTTGAGGAGTCACACGGGGCGGTGAAGCGGGAATTTATAAAAAAAACAGATTCTGATATTATGACGGAAAAGTGCAGCATTCTCTTTTGATGTTTCAGGTGTAGCACAGAGGACACTGAGGAGTCACAGAGAACCACAGAGAACGATTGTTTTTTATTGTAAGAAAACGGTTACCTGTTCTCTGCGGCCCTCCGCGTCACTCTTCCTTTTTTACATGGGTACGATCCGTTCCCGTGCGAGTTCAGCCGCGAATGATAATGCCGCTTTTATCGATTCATGCGTCAATGAACGAGGCAGCGCCCACCCGAACCCCGAAACGGCCCCCTGTATCGCCGGTTTTCCGTTTTTTTTTCTCTTTAAAATTTGACTTCGACCCGTGAATTGACTATATTTCCAATGACGAAATAGAGCCGCAATAAAATCTTGCAAATAAAAGCATCATGAACCGGAATAAAAAGTTTCGAGTTGAGGAAACTTACGTTATTCTGGTTTTTTTTTGTTCTCGAAGAGAGAAGGAGTTGTATAATGAGAATATTTTTACGGATTTTCCTTGGACTTATTATCGCAGCAAGTCTGTTCAATTGTTCCTCCGGGGGGGGCGGCGGCGGGGGCGGCGACGAGCCGACCCAGGTGGAAACGCCGGTCATCGACCCCGCGGGAGGCACGGTCGAACGATATGTCGATGACGTGACGATCACCTGCGCCACATCGGGGGCGACGATCTATTATACGGACAACGGGGACGACCCGACCACCGACTCATTAGTCTATACCGATCCGATCGTTCTCGATACGGTGGGCGGCATCACGATCAAGGCGTTCGCCGCCAAGAGCGGAAGCGACGACAGCGGGACGGCGGTCGCGGACTTCACCGTCGAAGACACGGTCGGGCCTTCTGGAACCCTCACATCGGCAAAGGCCACGTGGTATGTGGATGACATCCTGTTCACGGTCACTTTCAACGAACCGGTGACCGATTTCGACGATCTCGCCGATATTCTCGTCGACAGCACGAACGCCACGGTGATTTCCATCGACGGTACCTTAAATCCGGTATTTGTCGTTACCGTCAACCCGGACGACACGGAAACGGAGGCCGATATCACGATCAGTGTCCCCGCGGATGTGTGTACGGACGATTATGCCCAGTCGAATACGGCCGTATCGTCCCATACGGTTCATTTCAATCCGGACGCGGTCATCGCCGAAATCACCTCGAGTGAATCGAGTCCGACAAACACTGATCCCATACCCATTACCATAACATTCAACAATGACGTGGAAAACTTCGACGAGAACGACCTCGTGATCGGTAACGGCGCAGTCGAAGGGGGCAGTTTCGCGGCGGTCAGCGCTTCCGAATATACGGCGAACATCGTCCCATCGGTGACGGACGACGATGTCACCGTGGACATACCCGAAGGCGTCTGCAATCAGCTTTCCGGCGTCACGCCGAACATCGCCTCCGAGCAGTTCAGCATAAGATTCGACAGCGAACAGCCCGGTGTCGAAATCACATCGACGGAAACCGACCCGTCGAACGCGGACCCGATCCCCCTCACGATCACCTTTACCGAAGCGGTCGGGAATTTCGCCGTCGGCGATCTCGATGTCGTCAATGGAACGGCGGGTGATTTCACGGGAACGGGCGATTCCTATACCGTCAACATCACACCGGACGCCGATGGTACGGTGACTGTCGACATCGCCGAGGGTACGTGCAACGATGCAGCGGGAAACCTCAATACGGCGGCAACCCAGTTCAGCATCTATTCGAAGACATCCCAGCCGTCCGTCCTTCTTGAAACCGCAGAATCGAGCCCTACGAATGCCGATACCTTCAGCGTCACGATCACCTTCAGCGAGGAGGTCGATTTCGTCGAGGGCGACCTCACGCTCGGAAACTGCACGTCAGGCAATTTCGACGATACGAACAACCCGGTCTTTACCGTCGATATTTCTCCCACAGCGGACGGTACGGTCACCGTCGATGTCGCAGCGGACGTGTGCGCGGACAACTACGGAAACGGCAACACGGCGGCAACACAGTTGAGTCTCACCTCGGACAGGACCGGCCCGGTCGCGACCATGGATTCGGTGACCGGCGATCCCACCAACGCCGCGTCGTTTACCGTGACGATCGATTTTGACGAAAGCACAGCGGATTTTGCCGCGGATGATATTACCGTGTCAAACGGTACAAAAGGAACATTCGGAGGAACAGGTACCGCGTACAGTATCGAGATCACACCGGATGCGGCCGGTCTTGTGACCGTCGACATCTCAGTCGGGGTCTGCACCGACGCGCTCGGAAACCTAAACCCCGCGGCGACCCAGTTTGCGCGGACCGTCGACTGGACGGCGCCAGATCCGCCGACCGTCGAACAGGCCTCGGGGCAGAACGACCCGGCGCTCGTCCAGCCCGTACTCTTTACCGCCACATT
The DNA here is from genome assembly GCA_016930085.1 of Spirochaetales bacterium. NCBI lineage: Bacteria > Pseudomonadati > Spirochaetota > Spirochaetia > Spirochaetales > Spirochaetales bacterium. The sequence continues at coordinate 251 of JAFGHO010000054.1, read as the reverse complement.
CTCGGAACCTGTCAACTTCGAAGCGGCGGACGTCGATCTTTCGGGCGGTACGGCAACCGGCGGAACGGTGACCGTGACCGAAATCACCGAAACGACCTATGAAATCTCGGTCGACGGGCTCACTTCAGCCGGCGATGTCGTCGCCTCGATTCCCGTGGACGCGGTCCAGGACCTCGCGGGAAACAACTGCCCGGCCTCAACGTCCACGGACAACACGGTGACCTTCACCGGGATCATCAAGGGGAATACGG
>JAFGHO010000053.1 GCA_016930085.1 Spirochaetales bacterium | reverse complement strand
TCTCCGATGAAGACCTCTCCGACTTCGGCATCCCCGCCGATTTCAGTGTCGAAGAAGGGCCTTCCGATGAACTCGAAGATTCGGCAATCCCTTCCGGTGTGACCGAAGAAATGCCCGAAGAAATCGAAGGATTGGGAGAATTACCAATCCCCGAAGATTTTACCCGGGAAGAGGAGGAACCTGAAAGCGAAATCTCCGATGCGGTTCCGCCGTCGGATACACTGGAAGAATCCGCATCTCCCGGGGGCGATGCGGATTCCGGGATTGAAGCTTTTGAAGTCGGTGATGAAGAAGAGTTTTTTATCGATGAGTTCAGTTTACCGGAAATGGACGAAGAGTTTGAGGCGAAACGAAATGAAGAATCGGTACTTGAAGAAGGTATTGACGAGGAAAAGTCGGGACCGCCGCTAAAGGATATTGATCGGGAAATTTTAATAACGGATACCGAGTTCAAATCGATTCAAAAGACACTCGAAACACTACCTATCAACTTGAAGATCCGCGTTGAGGAATTGATTGCGCAAGCGGCGGCAGAAAGCCAAAAGCTAAAAGATCTGGTCGATTTGTTGGTGAAAGAGGCTTCTGCGCCGGATATTGCCGCTCTGGTAACCGAGATAACCGGCAAGAAAATAATCCTCCCAAAACGTTTCGAGAAAAAAACCGGTGACGTATTCGAGGAAGAGCGAAAATCTTTCGGTTATGTTCTCAGGGAAAATATTCTGCCGATGCTGAGTGTCATCATTCCTTCTCTCATCGTGCTCTTCTTTGTCGGTATCGGAATATACAATCTATATGTATGGTTTGACGTACAGAATATGTATAAGCAGGGCATTCGATATATCGAGGAAGACAACTATTCATTGGGGAATGAAACGTTCGATCGCGCATATACCAGGTGGCCTGACGAAAGCTGGTATATAAAATACGCTGATACGTTCGTAAAAAGAAACCAGTATCATTATGCACAGGAAAAATATGAAGACCTCCTCGACATCTATTGGGACGGAAATAACATCGCAGGTATGGGCAACCGTGATAATAACGGCATTATTGCGTACGCTGACTTTGAAACCAATATTCGCGGAAATTACAGGAAGGCCTCAGTCCTGCTTCAATATCTCATTTTTCACGAACCATATCACAAAAAAGGACTTCTCGCAGCAGGAGACAATTTTCTCGAATGGGCGCAGGAAGATGAAAGATATTACGAAGAGGCAAGCAATGCCTATGCCGTCTATCAGAGTAAATATAGTGACGATGCAATAAAATTCCGGTACCTCAGGTATTTTATTCTGAAAGATGATATTGACCGCGTCATGGAATTAAAAAATTATTTTCAGGCAGATAAAAACGCCGATATAAATGCCGAGATATATGCCCAGCTTGGCGGATATTTGATTGACAAAAATGAATATACCGATGTCAGGGACATGCTCGATCGCGCACGAAAAGCCGATTCATCCGTCCCTGAAATTCACTACCACCTTGCCAGATATTTCAAAATAATGAATGAACCCGGTGAGGAAAAAAAGGCCCTTATCGAGGCAAAATCCCTCTTTATGAAAGTACCCCCGCTTTCATTCACTGAAAAAAGATTAAGAAGATATATCGACACCTATAACAGACTCGGAGAGCGGTATACCGAAGAAGGGAGAACAGGACTGGCCGAAATCGAATTTGATGACGCGATTTCCATTATCGAGGACAAGCAATCGAGGAATATTTTAGGAAAATACCCCGATTGCGGTCTTGTTTATTATAACCGCGGTTCTCTCTATTACGATGCGAAACTGTTTGATGCCGCTCTTGCGTACTTCGGGAAAGCTCAAGAAAATCTATATTCCAATCCGTCGATGAACTATAAAACAGGGTATGTGTATTACAGAAACGAGGACTACCTCAATGCCCTCATTGAATTCTATAAGGCCGAAAGGGGCTTGCGGAATAATATCAATGTGATATTTGCGGTAGGAAACGCTCTCTATTTCAGAGGCGATTATTTCGCCGCACAGGGATATTATCAACATCTGCTCGATATTCTCCAAAAAAAGATGGATAAAATCGAAATATTGCGACCGCTGGAAGAGCCCGAACATAGATCCCTTGTCAATTTCATTATGAGAACCTACAATAATCTTGGTGTTACACTTTTAAAACTGTCCGATGTTTCAAAAAATGAAAGAAAAGAATCCGAAGGACTTGTCTACCTCACCAAATCTTCGGAGCATTACGATATCCTTGACAGACTTATTGAAAACCCCCAAACGATGGAGCGGGATAAGGTGACGAAAAGCCTACCATACCTCAATCAACGGCATGTTCTCTATCCGCAGACCGGCTATGAGCTTCTCATCTATAACGACATCCCTCTCGATACCGAAACACCGGATATCGATAATCTCTTTTCAACAAAAATCGAATATTGACGATTTTGAAACCGCTTTGTTCCTTTTGAGTGATCCCGGTCTATAGTGCCGCTTCCATCATCCAACCGTATCTATCTTCGAGTTTGCCGTACTGTATCCCTTTGAGTGTCTTGAGAAAATAGCGGGTTCTTTCACCAATTTTTCCGTCCCCGAACACTTTGGTCTTTCCGTTATGTGTCATGGATTCTATATAGCAGACACCACTTGCGGTTCCGGTAACAAATGTTTCCGTGACTTCCGTCATGACCTCTTCGATCGAAATTTTTCTCTCTTCTGTTTCAAGGCCATTATCCTTTGCAATCTGCAATATCGATTTTCTTGTAATACCCGGAAGCACCGTATCCCCGAGCTCGGGTGTGACCAGCGTATCATTCTTTATCAGGAAAAAAATGTTACATGAAGAACCTTCCTCTATATATTGACGATTGGCGGCATCCAGAAAAACCGCCTCCATATATCCTTCCGACATCGCCCTTTTTTTTGCAAGTGTCGAAGTGACATAATTCGCATTGCATTTAATCCAGCCTGTTCCTTTGGGATATGCCCGTACCATCTCAGTTGTTTTCGCTTTCGAGTTTCCCGGCATAAAATATGCTCCAACGGCGGTTGTCACCATGACGACCCACGGGGCGTGACTCAGATTGAGTCCGATACCCGGTTCGGAATACGAAAACGGCCGTATATACATCGAGTGGCCAAGCACAAAATCATCCTTTTCCCACTCCTTGTCGTATATCGGAGTAAATCCAAGCGCCTGATTCTTTGCCACGATCCGTTTGACTGCGTTGATAAACGATTCGACGGGAAATACCGGCATCATCAAACCCTCCATTGACTGTGCCATTCGTTTTGCATTTTCGTCGGGCCGGAAGAGTCTGAGACCGCCGTCTTTTTGAGGGAACGCCTTCAGTCCTTCAAAACAGCCGAATCCATACTGTGTCGTGTAATTGACAAGCGGCAGCTCCGGGAAGGAATTGCGTTTTTCCAATAATTCTGCTTTTTTCTCATCCGTCATCCTGTTTTCATCTTCACGCCCAAGATGGGGTTTCTCGATGTATTGTTCGTCCCATTTCCCATCTTCACGGTACTTCGCAATATAAACGACAGGATTGATTTCCAGCGTAAAACCCTTTGCCATTTTATTTACCCTCACAAGAAAATATGAAAGATTTTACACACAATATAAAAGATAAGTCAAGTGCCTGGCAATAAAATGCCAGAAAGCCTCAAATCTTCAAAAGAATAACTTGCAGGCGGTTCTCTTTTTGAGATCGGATGCACTATCAGTTTTTCAAAACGGCAATCGATTTCTGCAACCGGGATTTATATGAGCACTCGAAACATACATCCCCGGCCGGAAAGTGCTTCGCCCTTTTTGTTCAAAGGGTTTCCGGTTCATATGCGTATGTTATTGACTATCATCGGAATCACGATACTTTTTTAGCAAAAAAGATAGAATAATATTTCGATTCATTGTATGGTTCTCATACTGAGAAATAACAGCACCAATGTTTGCTTAAGGAGAATAGATGAAAGAGCTTGAAAAAACAGAGGATTATTTTCCGTATATCGGACATGAAATAGATCAGAATTTTATACCAACGACAAAGCCGTATATCTATCTTACCGGCACCATTTTCGAGGAGGAGCACATCTCGAGGGTATCCGAGGACATCCTCAAGCTCAATGGGGAAGGGGTCGATTCCCTCTACTCCGAACTCGTTATGAAAGGAATCGCCCCTCACATTAAGCTTGCGCAGACGAATGACGCAGTTGAATTGATTGTTCCGCGGCACAGAAGCCTCTTCGATTATGCGATACAGCAACCGATGCATAACAAATTGATTAATCCGAATGTCATGTTTCTGGCCGGCAACAACCTTTTCATATCGGGCTTCGGTGATTTTATAAGAAAATACGGCGCGGTCATGTTTCTCCGGGAAGACGCGGTGATTAAAAAAAAGGGGTATTCGAAGGTCTTTCTCACGAAAAAACGATATATCAATGAAGTATTTCCCGCTTATATGAAACAGGAAATGTTCAACGGTAGCGACGGCAATTCAATTAAAAAAGACATGATCATTTACGCTGAACAGGAAAAAAACCCGGCAACACGCACCCGAAGCGGAGGAAGAACGAAAACGGGAAAATTACGGAATATCAGCTATATTTTTTTCGACAAACTCAAAGCGCTCACGAAAATATCATCCACCAAACTCTATGTAACACCTGTCAATATCTCGTATTCAAAAGTGCCGGATGCTCCCTACATAGTCCATCCGGCAAAAAACGGAAAGATACAAAAAGTGATCCGGTATATCCGGGAACAGCATTTCACCTATTTCAATTATCCGCGATTCAGCCATACTCATCACGATGCGAAACTCGATATCGTGGTTCACTACGGGAAACCGGAAATACTCAATCAGGACAGTTTCTCATCCATGAGGGATCTGCTTCGATACGCTAAGCAATTGAAAGAGAAAATAGGTCTGCTGGAGTCCATTTTCCCCCTCACCCTTCTTTACCGGGCCATGGACGAAGACGACGAACTCTCACTGGCTGAATGTGAAAAGCGCATGCAAATCCTTTACGACCGTTATACATCGATCAGCGTGGACGTTGAAAAAGTCTCCCAACGGCAGGGGGAGATGATGAGTGTGGAAGAAATTATTGAAAAAAGTATGCGGGGAATCAACATTAATCCGCCTTTTCATATTCCCGGTGTAAAGGGAAACAGATTTCTCACCTGCCGGACGGGCAGAATCCATTCCCATGACATGAATCTTCAAACCTGGTACGGGAATACGATACGCCATCTCGACCCGCAATAAACGCATTACCTGAAAAGGTACCGTCCTCGTTCATAATCTCAGAAGTGCCCATAAAAACCGGACGAGCCGGTTCATCGGTTTGGCCCTGAATGTAATCGCCTTTTCCGGGCACCGGGAAAAGCAATAATAACAGAATAGACATTTTTCATAATCGACATGATAGGTTGAATGACCGGCATTTGAAATTGCACCTGCCGGACAAAACGAAACACATTCCCTGCAATCGGTACAACGGGATTTTATAATTCGAGGAAAGACATAGGTATGCTTGATAAAAAAGCCCTCTTTTTGTTTTTCTCTTTCAAGAGGACCCCGCCTGAGGCGTTTGAAAGGAACTGACGGGGGTTTTCCGATCACCTTGATCGTGTCGAAATTCTCGATCATCCCCATCTCTTTCGCCTTCACCAGAATCCCGATTTCTTCCGGACGGTAGCCGATTATTCCGGATGCGACAACATCGAGTGCGGCCGGATTCGGGGAAGCCAGAAGAACTCCGATCGGAGTGGGCCGCCCGATCGCGGACGGACCGCCGTCGAGTCCGACAACCGCATCCATAACATGCAGCGCCGGTTTGATGATTTTATGAAGGACGATAAAAAGTTCGCACAATCCCAAATCATATCCCGCGAACTTGTGCAGCCGCTGTTTGTAGCCCCCCGGAAGGCAGCCGAAAATATTCTTGACGGCTCCGGAAAAACGCAATGCCCCGCCGTGTGTCTTCAGCTTGCAGGCATTGATGACCATTTCCGCCTCCAACACCCGCCGGGGAATATATAGTTCCGTGAAAGCAAGATTGTTCGCGATTCCCTTGATCGATATCTTTTTCAAGGGCTCCTCATCAAAAGGAACAAGCTCGGCCCCATACCGCTCGGCAACACTACGGATGTGTGAGGTGAGAAATCCTTTTCGAGTCAGTTTTTTCTGGAAAAAACCGATCGATTCTCCTATCTGTATGGTACAGCCGTTATCGGCGCACATCCGGCACAGGGCGTCGATAATCGTATAATGAGTGACGGTATGCTGCCCGGGTCTGTTCTGGGCCATTATATTGGGTTTGATGAGAACCGTGCTGTGATTTGGAATCCTGATATCGAGAGCATCAAGGGCCTTTTGTATTGCCGGCCCAATGACAAGCGGATCATAACGTCCGGCATCGACGACTGACACGGGAGGTGGTTTCATTTCATCCGCCCTCATCCCTCGAACACACTTCCGATTTTATATTCATCGATCTGTTCAAGCAGTTCCTTTTTTATATCGACAAACTGGAGGCCGTTATCGTAGAGATTGTGTGACCCCGAAAAATAATGACGGTTGTAGACGACCTTTGCCTTCACTTCGACTATAAAATTTCCGGATTCCGGCAGCGTAAACCGAAGGAGATAGAGTTCGCCGTGACCCAACGGCGCATCTTCCGTTGTTATGCAAATGCCCCCACTGCTGATATTTTTCGTCTTTCCGCGCGAACGTTCTTTCGACTGCATTTTATGCTGTTCGACATCGGTGACCAACAGATACCTGTCGAATTTTCTTTTTTCATTCATCTCCTCCCCCTTGAGTGTTTGCGGGATTCATAACAACAGTCCTCCCCCGGGAAGATGACCCTCTCCGGGAATCGTTTGCTTCTGTCAATCGAAAACATCCCTTCCCCTGAATAAACTATAGTAAAAATTTTTTCATTTGAAAAGATAAAAATGTATGGCAGCCTGATATTTTCACCGGCGGCTTTTCGAGATAAAACCGCCAAAGCCGTTCAGTCGGGAAATGCGAGGCCCGCGTCTTCCGCCGGAATCCAGCAGGTTCTTCCGTCATCGAGTTCGATATTGTACCACCCGCGACGCTCTTCGATGAGATTGAACTCGGTCCCGGCGTGAAGGGGTTCCTGAAAGCCCGGTTCATACGCCTCGCTGTCCCCTTTTCGCGCCGTCACCTGCTGTGAGAGGACGACCCCGGGTTTGTTATTCGAAGCGGCGGTCATGTCGATCACCAGGGAGCCTAAAAACAGGACGGCGATAACGGCGGCGGAAATGATGCCCCACTTGACAAACGGATGTTTGAAGAAAAATAGCAGGCCGGCCAATATCCAGATCGTGACAAAACAGACAAGGAAAACGGTAAACCGCGCGCCCGGAGAAAAATCATAATGCCAGAAAAAAACGGTTCTGAATATCACGGTTTGCTGTTTTTCCGGGATCTTATCGATACGTTTTGACCGTGCGTAGGCGAGATTCCGGGCAAGATTCGGATCCTGCGGGATAAACCTGGCTGCCCGCACATATGCCAGAATCGCCCTCCCGATATCTCCGGACCGGAAATAGGCGTTTCCGATATTGTAATAAAGCTTTCCATTCCGTATTCCGCCTTCTTCGACAATCCGCTCATAGTGAAGGGCCGCCTTGATAAACAGTTCTTTCGACTGCCAGGGTGATTTCGATGAAAATTCGATCGCCTGGCGAAAAAGCTCGTTTCCTTCCTTAAAAAGGGATTCGATCTGTTCTTCTCCGAGTGTAGCTGCTGTAACGTGAAAGAGAGAGCAGATGAAAAGGGCGGCGATCGTAGAGACGGCTTTCATTATTCCGGACAGTCTCATGCGTAACTCCTTTCGATTTCCTCCGCACTCGCTTCAGTCTGGTCGGCAAGCTGTTTGATATCTTCGGGGAGGAAAGCGCCGCCGGCATAATGACTCGCTTCACACGCATCGAACACCTTTTTCAGGGTTTCCATTGCCTTTCCGGATACCCCGTGCCGCAGAAGCGGTTCGACGATATCGTTATAGGTAAGTGAGGCGGCTTTGTGACCCGTCTTTGCCGCAAGGTAAGCCTTCAGGCACTCCATGATTTTTTCTGCAAACGAAGCATCCGGCGTCCCGGCGGCGCGAACCCCTTCCACCGCCTTTTTAAGCGATATCAGGGTGTTTTTCACCATCAACGTCTGTCTGTCGCCGAGAAGGACCGGCCGTATTCTGAAGATAAAAAGAAGGACGAGATAAGCGGCAAAGGGGAGTACCATAACGAGGAAGATGAAAGGATTGCCGATAAAGGCGATCAGGTTGGCCATTGATGTTCCGAGAACATCATCACCCTCGTAGTTATGGGCGATCCCCTCTTCCCACACCTCCAGAATCCGCTGGAGTTCGAGGGGGTCCCTCCCCTCCAAATCGAGCACCGTGAGTTCATTCGCGGCCGGACGGACTGAAATTGGAATCGGTTTTGTCGTCATATAATCATACTTTCCCGATTTCGGATTGAAAAATGGAATCGAGATTTCGGGAATCGCGGTTATATGTTCGTGTTTTGCCCTGAATGTCTGGGTAAACACCTTTCCGCCGTCCCTTATTTCACCGGGAGACATGTCCTCCGGAATCTTGAAATCTCCCGCCAGTTCCGGAATCTCGTGAAGCGGCGGAAGATCGGCTTCTTCGAGATACCCGTCCCCTTTCAGGGTAAGCGCGACGGTAATTGGATCGCCCACGCGGACGTCGGTGGGGGCGGCACGGGCCGACAGTGAGTAGGTGCCGACAAGACCGGAGAAATAAAGCGGTTTGGTCGCTTCCGGCAATGGAAGCAGCGAAAGTGTTGCCGTGTTCGACGGTATGGAAAAACGCCTGAAAAGGGGCTGTTCCCTCGTCCCCCAGAAGTCCCTTACCCGTCTGTATTCATATACCCCGTTAAAAGTGACGCTTGCCTGCGGCACCGTCACCCTGCCCGGAAGCCTGGGGATAAGTATTTTTTTAAACGTGATCGTATTGTATTTTCTTCCGTCGAGCGATCCGTTCTCGGAATATTCGGTAACGACCTGTTCGCTACCGACCCGAAGCTGTAAATATTCCTTTCCCGGTTCCCTCTTTATCTCCGGGGTGACGACCCTGAAGTGATTGTCCTCGAACAGCGGCACATTGAAAGACGGATCCTGAACATTCTTCGCGAAATACCATACTGCCGTGACCGTGATGCTGTCACCGATATAACAGCTCGTCTTCGAAAACCGGAGACGAAACTTGTAATCCGCGACTTCTTCCGGCTTCGACACCCGTATTACGATCGGCGAGGTCGCGAGGTTCTTTCCCTCGGCCCTTACCATCACCGACGGGATCGTGAGTGTGCCCGTCTGCCGCGGGGTCAGCCGGTACTGAAAAATATACGCCTTGCTTTCGTTGACCGTTTTTTCACCATTGATGATGATGGTAAACGAATTCGACTGGTCGGCGCCCCCCAGATATGAGACATCGAATCCCGAAATACCCGAAAGCTGCGGCTGCTCCGGGGAATTACTCCCTTTGACCGAAATCTGGTAGATGAAATCCTCACCCAGGAATACATCGCTTTTCTCGACGGAAGCGACCGCTGCGAGATCATCCGCGGCCGCCGCTGCCGGCGTCATCAGAAAAATCAAAAGCACGCTTATGATGAATACGTTCAATGGTACATTCGTCCCGTTCTTCATATCATCACCAATCCTTCGGCGGCGCCTGATAACCGGTTGCCTGTTGCTGCACTTTTTTCCTGTTCTCCTCTTCTTCATCGAGAATATCCTCCGCTTTTTCAGCCTGCGCCTTCATTTCCTCCTCACTCTGCTTTTGCCGCTCTCCTTCCTGTCGTTCCCGCTCTTCCTGCTGTTTCTCACCACCCCCCTGCGGTTCTCCCGTGAGGGCTTCGAGGGCCTTGATGAGTTCATCGCGCGCATCCTCTTCACTCCCCACCCCCCCCTCGAGATTCATCGAAGTAAGCTGATTTTCCGCCAGCTGCTGATGATTGACGGACATATCCACATGTTCCTTTGCGGCCCCGAGGGGGGAACCCTGCTGCCCCATCCCCTGATTCATCAACGCCTCGATTTTCCCCGAGGTTTCGACCGTTTCCTTCCGTATTTGCTGTTGATTCTCCTTTACCTTTCTCACGCTGTTCGAAAGCGACGGCGAAGTTCCCTTTCCGGCCTTTTCGTCCCTGAGTGCCGCCGTATGTTCGATCTCTTTCTGCTCGCGATCGATCAGTTCCTTGATTTTTTTTGCAATCTCCTCCTGCTTCTGGCGCTGCTCTTTCTGTTGTTCCTGCTGCTGTTTGAGTTTGTCGAGCAGGTCTTTCACGATAAGCCTCGTCACCTCGATATTTTGCGTTGCATCCGTGAGGGTTTCGTTGCGTTCGAGGGCGAGCCGGTAATTGGTGATCGCACTTTGATAGAGTTCGATCGCTTTCTCGAGATCGGTTTCGACAAAACGGGCGGCATCGAAAAAATCGCAGTTCCCCAGATTATAATACGCCTTTGCTTCGAGTGAAATATCCGGCGTTTTTGCCGCCGATTCCAGAAAGGACTCTCTGGCCTTTTCGTAATCCCCGAGGCCGTAATAGGCGAGCCCCTTGTTGAAATACACATACGGGGACTCGGGCTCGGCGACCGCCGCTTCCTCGTAAAGTGAAAGCGCCTTCGCGAAATCTCCCCCGGCGAGCGCCCTGTTTCCCGAAGCGATCTTTTCTCCGCTTCCCGACGCGAAAAGGAAAGACGGCAGTATCGCCAACAGCATGCAAAATACCTTATCCGGCTTCATCTTTTTTTCTCCCCCTTCGTATGGCGACGAGTTCCTCGACGCACAGCAGGACGACACCCAACAGCAGGAAAAACTGAAAGCGTTCTTCATAGAGGGTGATGGTGGAAGATTCGAGTTCCTTTTTTTCCGCGCTCGCGACGAGGTTCAGATAGATCTCTCCCAGGTCGAAGGTGCCCGTCGCGACATTCAGGTACTTCCCTCCCGGCGTCGCGTTCACCATCTTCCTCAGCATATCGGCGTCGAGTTTGGACCAGACCTCCACTTCCTCCCCGTTTTTGTCCGTATAACGCAGAAACGTCCTGTTACCGTTTTCATCCGTAACCGGAATACGGCGGCCCGTGTTCTCGTCGCCCAGGCCGAACGCGAGAAGGCGGATGCCCTTTTCGCCGGCAGCCTTTGCCGCATCTTCCGGGTAACTGTCGTGGTCTTCTCCGTCGGTGATGAGGATGATGTCCTTGTAACGCTTTTCCCTGTCGTCGAACACGTTATCGATCACCGCGCGGATCGCGTCCCCGATATTGGTCCCCCCCCGCGCGATGCTGTAGACAGATATATCCTCCACCATGTTCCGGAAAAATCCGTAATCGAGGGTGAGGGGACACTTGACGGCGGCGGTTCCGGCAAAGGCGACGAGCGCCACCCGGTCGCCCTCGAGGCGTTCGACGCAATCGATAACGGCGAGTTTCGCCCGCTCGAGTCTGTTCGGCGCCAAATCTTCGGCGAGCATGCTCTTCGAGACATCGATCACAAAAACGACGTCCCTCCCCATTCGCTGTATCTTTCGCGGCTGGGGATTCCATCCCGGCCGTGCCATTGCCACGACGACGAACGAGAACGCGGCAAGCAGGAGGACGAGTTTCACCTTTCGCCTTCCGGGCTGCACGCTGACATTGATGCGAGCGAGCATCTGTTCGTCGGCGAACCTCATGAGACTTTTTTTCCGTTGATACCCGGCATACATATGGAAAAAGACGATGAGGGGGAGAACCCACAAGAGAAAGAATGCCCCGACATTGCTGAAAAATATCCCGTTCATGGTATTCGCCTCCATATGGTGGCCGAAAGCGCCGCTTCAGCGATCAACAATATCAAGGCGATCAGGGCGAATGGAACGAAAAGCTCCCTGTAATCGAGGAAACGGATCGACTCGATTTCACTTTTTTCGAGAGAATCGATCTCCCCGTAGATGTCCTTGAGTGAATTGAGGTCTTCGGCGATGCGGAAGATCCCGCCCGTTTCGTCCGCCATTTTCTTCAGAATCGAGGTGTCGACTCGCGAGGGAACGGGCACCCTCCGCCTGCCGAAAAAATCTTCCTGGATCGCATACCAGTCTCTTCCACTCAATCCGATCGTGTAAATCTTAATTCCCCATTCCGCAGCGAGTTCCGCCGCTTCGAGGGGGGTGCGCTTCCCGATGCCCGTATCCTCGCCGTCGGTCAGAAGAATGATCACCTTGCTTTTAATCTCGTAGTCCGACTCGTCATTTTCCAGTTGTTCGGCAAGGGACGCCTCCGCCGTCTTGAGCCGCGCAGCGGCGAGGGCGACCGCGTCCCCGATCGAGGTCCCGTCTTCCGGACCGCCTGGAACCACGGTTTTGACGCTTTCACTGAAACGGAGCAGCGCGCCGTGGGAAAGGGTAAGCGGGCACATCGTGTCCGCATAACGGGCGAACGCGATCATTCCGATCAGGTCCTGCGGCCTTCCGGCAAGTGACCCGCCGGAAGGACCGTTCCCGCTGCCCCCGACAAACTCCTCGAAAGCTTCTTTTACGATATCGAGCCGGGTATATGTTTTATTCCCGATATCCTTCATGAGTGTCATGCTGCTCGACCGGTCGAGGACCATCTCGATCGCCACACCCCTGCTCATGTCCCGGACCATCTCCTTCCCCTCCTGCGGACGGGCGATCGCGATTATAAACAGGAGAAGGGCAAGAAGCCTTAAAACGAACGGTATGACGGATAGACGCTGCCGGAGCGAAACGGGAACCCGGGCGGCGTGTTGCGTCGAAGAAAAACGGATTCCCGTTTTCTTTTTCCCTCGAAAATGCATGTAGATGAGAAAAGGGAAAATAAGAAGGAGAAGGAATGCCAGCGGAGCATCGAAGTGAAGCATTTATTTTCCCTCCTTCCGTTCCATCGTATGCCGGGAAGAATCGATGGTGGTATGTTTGGAAGTATCGACGGCTTTGCCGTCGGAAGTGTCGGCGACAGCATCATCGGACATCTCGCCGATGGTACCGCCGGAGTGAGGGGGAGCTTTGGTTTCGGCGTTCGTATCCGCCGTTTTAACCGTCGATGTCCTCTCTTCAATCCTGGCATTATCGTCACGGGTCGTCGTAATAAAATCCTTGCAGCAATCGAATGTCGACTGGACCTCTTCATTCGTCGGAAGATGTGTCGCGAACTTGACAAGGTCGCAGTGCGTGAGAAACGCAGACAGCCGCTTCTTTTGTTCGGCGGAAAGTAATTCCCTTTGTTTTATATCGTGGAGAAACTCTTCCGTCGTCTGCTCCGGCGCATGGAGGTGGAAGCGGTTTTCGAGATAGTGCCTCAGGATATTGCTGATTCGAAAATAAAACTCCCTGTATGCTCCTTTTTCGACGAGGCCCATCGCGACAAGGGATTTCAACTCCCTGAATGCCGCCTCATGCGCCGGAATCGTGATAATCGGGTTGTCAGCCTTCCTCGAGTGAAAAAACCATACGAGGCCGCCCGCGATCCCCGCACCACCGAGGATGATACCGCCGATCAGGGTAAAAAGCCAGCCGAGATCCGGCGGAGGCGGACTGACCGGCCCGGTGACGTCCTTCACTTCAAGCTTTCCCTCTTCCGTGAGAATCGATGTGACCGTTATCGTCTCTGCTTCCGTTTGCAGAATGTGCGGATCGTCCGGATCTTCTTCATCAGTCCAGAATTTCACGGTCATGGCCGGAATGGTGTATTCGCCGGAGAGAAAGGGTTCGAGTTCGTAGGTAACGGTCTTGCGAATATGCAGGTCGTCGACAAGTTTCGGGGCGGGATTCCTGAAATCGACGATGCTGAACTGTTCGAGATTTTCGCCGAACTCCGGGAATTGTATATGGTACTCCTTCCCGATCGTCGCATCCAGAACAAATGTGATTCGATCCGCGATCGTGATTTCCTTTTTATCTATTTTTAAAAGCAGGGTAAGGGGACCCCTTTCATATTTTTTTTCGATCTCGAAAACCGCCGCCTCGTCCCATTTCTTTTCAGCGGGACCGCAGGAGAAAACAACGAGGAGTAGTACGGAAAAAAGCCGCGCCGGCAACGATATCGAATGATTATTCCCGATCTTCACCACCCGTCTCCCCCGTCAAACGAGATGGATAGACGACAACATTATACTGCTGCCGCAGTTCTTCGAGAAAATTTTCCTGAACTTCCCGTTCCTTATCACCGCGTAGATCCCGGTAAACCTCGGATTTTACCTCCTCGTAATTTTTCTGTTTGCCGTCCTGGATATATTTTCCTTTATTCCCCTCATAATAGGATTTAAGGTCCGATTCGGTAATGTTGATCCGTTCGGCGATCCTTTTGGCGAGAAGCTGCTGCGCCAAAAGCTGTTTTTCAGTCTGCTTGAGAAGCGAACGCACCTCCGGTTTTTCCGCGAGTTGTTCCTCCCTCGCCTTTCTGTAGAGAATCTCTTCGATAATATATTGATTGAGCATCCGTTCCCGGCCGTCTTTTCCCGAAAACTGCTTGAACAACTCCTCTTTCTGCTTGTTCAAAGCATCCGGTTCCATAAATGCGGCATATTGGGAGATCAACAGCCCCACATACTGTTCGATCTTGCCGTCCAGATCCGCTTTGGTGATCTTTTCAGGTCCTATCTCGGCGACAACGTGATCGCCGGAAACCGATTCTTCCATACCCACCCGTTCCGAAAGTTCCCGCCTGAGTGCCGCAAACTTACCGAGCGCTTCGATACATTCCTGTACCCTCCTCCCGATCTCCGGTATCAGTTCCTCCACCTGGAAAACGGCTTCGGACATATAATAACCGGTTAAGGCCCCTTCGTAATCCCCCGCTTCCTGCCGGATTTTTCCTATCGTATACCAGATCGACGCCCGTTCGGGGTCCGGTATCGCCGCTTTCGCGAGATAATCCTCCCATGCGGCGGCGGCCGCTTCATGGAGTCCCCTCTTCTGGAGTTTGAGGGCAAGTTCCTTCTGTTTCCCTGCGGAAAGCCGGTTCGAAGCGTCCGCCGCCTTTCCTCCTGCCGGAGGGAAAAAGACGAAGACGAGATTGAGGGTCCCGACAACGAGAATACCCGCGAGCAGGATCAGCATAACAAGCTGTGCGGCGGAATTCTTTTGTTTTGTTTCCGGAAGACTGAAATCAAGTTTTTTATCACTCATCTGTTACTCCTGGATTTCTTAAGGCCGTTTTTCCCGTTCGAGGAAAAACCGCATGATTTTCTGCAAATAATCCCGGTCCGTCCGTATATCGATATGATCGACGCCCGTGGAATGGAAAAGCTTTTTCAGAAGATCTTCCCGTTCCCTTCCCCGGCGTTCGTACATCCTTCTTACCGCCGGATCACCCGTATCGATGGTGATAATCTCACCGGTCTCAGCGTCTTCCAGCTCGAGCAACCCCACATTCGGCATGTTTACTTCACGGGGATCGGTAATCGATACCGCGATCAAATCGTGGCGGTTGGCCATGATCCGCATCTGCCTTTCAAATCCCGTTTCCAGAAAGTCGGAAACCAGAAAGACGACCGCCCGCTTTCTCGTCACCCGGCCCAGATAATTGAGTCCTTCACGGATATCGGTATCGACCTTTCCCGGCCTGAACATGAGAAGCTCGCGTATGAGACGAAGGACATGGGTATTTCCTTTTTTTGGCGGAATGAACATTTCAACCACATCGGTAAAGACAATGAGTCCGACCTTGTCATTGTTTTTTATTGCCGCGAAGGACAGGAGTGCGCATAGTTCGGCCGCGATTTCATTCTTCGATTTCCTGACACTTCCGAACGAGCCGGAAGCGGAAAGGTCGACGAGAAAAATAACGGTGAGTTCGCGCTCTTCGACAAACCGTTTGATAAAAGGTCTTCCCATTCGCGCGGTCACGTTCCAGTCGATGCTTCTCACCTCGTCGCCCGGCTGGTACTCACGGACATCCTCGAACTCCATCCCCTGTCCCTTGAACGCACTTTCGTACTCGCCGGCGAATACATTATTGACCGCCTTTGTGGTATAGATCTGTATATACCTTATTTTACGCGATAGTTCTTTCGATATCATGGCACTTCGACTGTATCAAATATCTGCTGTATTATATCCTCGGGCGTTTTTTCCTCCGCTTCCGCCTCGTAACTCACGATGACCCGATGTCTGAGCACATCCATGCCGATGGATTTGACATCCTGCGGCGTGACATAACTGCGTCCCTCGACAAGCGCGTGGGCCTTCGAGGCGACGGTAAGATAAATGGTCGCACGCGGGGACGCCCCGTACTGGATCAGGTCCTCGATATCGAGATTGAAGGTCGAAGGCGTCCTGGTCGCCTGGACGATATCGACGATATATTCCTCGATCTTCTCATCCATATAGATCTCGTCCGCGAGTCCCCTCAGCCGGATAATATCCTTTGGCTTTAGGACCGGCTTTACATCGATATTCACCGAACTCACCGCCATACGGCGCAATATCTGGAGTTCCTCGGCCCGCGAGGGATACGTGACTTTGAGTTTGAGCATAAACCTGTCGACCTGGGCTTCGGGGAGCGGGTAGGTCCCTTCCTGTTCGATCGGATTCTGGGTAGCCAGGACCATAAAGGGATCGTCGAGCCTGTGTGTTTCGTCTCCGATCGTTACCTGGCGCTCCTGCATCGCCTCGAGGAGGGCGCTTTGCACCTTGGCAGGTGCCCGGTTGATTTCATCGGCAAGGATGATATTCGAAAAAATAGGACCTTTTTTGGTGGTAAACTCTCCCGTTTTCGGATGGTAGATGAGTGTCCCCACTAGGTCTGCCGGCAGGAGGTCGGGGGTGAATTGAATACGCTTAAATGAGGCGTCGATCGTTTTCGCGAGCGTGGTGACGGAAAGCGTTTTTGCCAGACCGGGTACTCCCTCGATAAGGATATGGCTGTTG
Source organism: Spirochaetales bacterium (assembly GCA_016930085.1). Lineage (NCBI taxonomy): Bacteria > Pseudomonadati > Spirochaetota > Spirochaetia > Spirochaetales > Spirochaetales bacterium. Next base: position 36,919 of record JAFGHO010000053.1, on the reverse strand, counting down.
CACAACAGCCCGATCAGAAGGCGTTCGACAAGATATTCCTGTCCGATAATGACTCCCTGTATTTCTTTTCTGATATTCGTAAGTGTACCGCTTTCCTTTTCAACCTTTTCCCCGATCTTTTTCACATCTAAAGCCATTGCTTATCCCCTTTCTGTCATATCGAGTCGCATAAGAGTCCGGTACGCGTTACGGTGAAGGCCGTACCGACCTCTCCATACCCGTTTCCTTTCCGGAAGATACAAACGGGCATTATTTTCGATGTCATTAAAATAACGATGACTATGTTTTTTTTATAAACCACACATGGCGGGAAAAGTTACAATTTTTCCCGATTACAGGCTATATTAATCGTTCTAAAGTTTTTGTCAACAGTATTGCCGGTAAAAACTCTCGAACGAAGATACGCCTTCTTGAAATCTTTTCATATTGCCTTTAGACTTGATGTATGTTCTTTACTATTGAAGGAATCAAAAAGATAGAAAAAATCAAATGGCGTGAGATAGAACCGGGGATGATCTTTCTGGGGGGCATCCTCATCAATGACACGGTTCCCTATGAACTCAGGGGCTTTCCCGTTCTCACGGCGGGGCTTATCGAAGAACTCAAAGACCGGTACCGTTTCCTCTATGAACGTGATATTCTGGTCGCGCGGGTTTACCCCGGTATCAGGCCCGTCACCATATCCCGCCGGATCAGAGACGGGGAGGAGTTCGTTCAAAAACTCAATGCGGTCCGCTCCTCCTATTTCTCTGAAAAAAAAATCGTCTTTGAAAAAGCCTCCCTTACCGATCCCCTCGACAAACCGCTTTCCGAAACGGAATGCGTGAACCCGGCGGCCTGTATAAAAGACAGATACAACTCATTCACCCTGCCGTTTACTCCCGGCTCGTCGACGCTTGTTCCTTCATTGTTCAAAAATCCGGATACCGTTGTATCACTGGGACACCTTCTCTCTCGCGGAACATCTCTTCCTTTTTCCCTGCCGCGGGACAGAAAGGTACTGCTTCACTGTGTCGTGGATTATTCGGGGGGCGTGAAAGAAAAGGAAAACTGGGATGCGGTCAACGCCGCTTTACGGTTTCTCCATACACGTCTCGTCCCCCTTCTCAAAGGAACCGAATTACGTCTTTACGCATTTTCGGATGAATGCAAACCGCTTTTCTATCCGCTTTCAGGCAGGGAAATACCTCAAAAAGAACGCCGTTATGCGTCCTTCATTAAAAAAGTACTCCACCACAAGGACAGGGATATCTGTAACAAAATCATTCTTTTTACCGACGGATTACCGGACGACCGGGCGGATACCTTTCATTACATAGGTCTTTTCAAGAAAAACAGGATCGACTATACACAGCTTGTTTTTGGCGGAAAGGAACGCGGGGCCGAAAGACAGTACATCGAGGCCGCAACCGAAATAGCGGATGCGGCCTGCGGAAATCAATATATTATAGCGGATACCTCCTGCACCTCGCCTCTCACGGCGGAGTTGTATGACCGGTATCTCGGACTGCTCAACCTTCTTGAAACCCCATCTCGTGAGGAGAAATCGCGAACGGAGGCGGAACAAAAAGAATCGGGCCTGGGTACGCAAGAAAACATTCATAAGAAAAAAATCACAAAGTGGCGGCCGCCGGTTATCAAAAGGGAAAAATAAGCTCCTCCGTGACATTCGATTTTTACACCTTTTTCAATCACCGTCGTTGCCATTTCATCCGTTCAATGGTAGAGTCGAACATCGTCCGATTGCGGGCAAGCGGACTTCGCATTTGAATGGTAAATGAATATGGAAAAGCAAAAGGATCTGCTTGTATCGAATTTTGAAAAGGTAAAAAAAGCGGTCGAACCGCTTTTCTCGGGGAAAGAGACGCTCCCTCCACTCGCGGAAGAAAAGGACTACTCCGATTCCGAGTTTGCTTCGTACGGCATCTTTCTCTCCCGGTTCGGACGGGCGATCGAGATCGTCGTTCATATTTTTTTCAAGATCGTCGAGGTCTCGGAATTCGGAGCCATTTCGAACAGCGAAGAAGAGTGTATCGCGAATATGAGGAAACTCGGTCTCGTCTCCGACCCCGATATATGGCTCGAGATTATCGAAGCACACCAGTCCCTTCTCGCCTATTGTTCGCCCGTCCAGAAAATATCGATCTGCAATGATATCATGGGAAAGTATATGAAGGAAATCGAATATTTCCTCAAAAAATGCGAAATCTACCTGTGACCGGGAAAGTCGCGTAATCCACCCCCTCCCGTTATTCATTGTTTCCGGCTACCCCCACTTTTATCAGGAGAGGGAGATGGTCCGAATATCCCTTTTTCCGGGAGGTATCCCATTTTATCGGGAAACCGGTATGCTTATCCACAAGAAAAGAATGCTTCACAACGGAAAAGCTTCCGGTACGGTAATCGAGGCCGTCCCCATCGCATAATCCACGCGTGAGAAGGACGTGATCGAACGTATACCACCTCCCGTTATACGCGTAGCTACCCCATCCTGTACGGGGAAGTTCATACCACAAATCGTACAGAACGAGTCTGTTTTCCGAATATCCGGCTTCCCCGGTATCCGGCGTTAAAAAAACGCTTTTTTCGTGAAAATCTCCGGGAACATCGATATCCGAAGGAATGAATGCCGTCTGGTAGCTAAACGTTCTTTCACGATACTCGTCGACATTCTCATTGAAATCACCGGTAACGATGATAGCCGCGCCCGGATTCCGTTCGAGAATGACCGCGACTCTTTGCTTCAGGACATACGCGGCCTCCCGGCGAGACGGCTCCGTTACCCGGGAACCTTCCGTGTGAGACTTCCAATGGTTGTTGAAAAGATAAAGTATCCGGCCGTCAATCGATATTTCGACTTCCAGAATAAAGCGAAGCGCCGGCAGCCCGGTATGATGGGCGTGGGTCCGGAGAATCGGGTACCTGGAAAGAATCGCGGTATTTGTGGCCGATCCCGGCGCGGGTACAAGGACTTTCCAGGTATAGCCGCATTCCTTCAGAACCCTCGTATTCAGCATTGTCAGCGTATTTCCGTTTTCGACTTCCTGCAAAGCGAGAATATCCGGCCCATTGAGGCAGGCTTCCCTGATCACCTTGCCCACCGCCTGTAGTTTGATCGCAAAGAGGTTGCTGTTCCATTTTCCGGAACCCGGATCGAACGCCGGATATTCCGTCCCGTCATCGACATCGTCGAACAGCGTCTGGACATTATAACTCATGACGGTAATGTCTTTCCGGCATGAGAAAAAGAGAGAGAACACGACGGTAAAGACAATGGGGGCGACCTTCATAACGTTCCTTGAGGTATCAATCGCCTCTGATTTCATTGAGGGTTTGTGCGATCGCATCGAGTTCGGCCTCCGGTTCAAGGGACGCCGGGACAAACTCGGCTCCCGTGATAATGGAAAAGGCTTCACGGTAGCGGTGAAATATCTGCATCGCGATCTCCTTATCGATTTCGGGCGGTGTTCCGTCCCCCATGTACCCCCGTGCCATCAGCCACTTTCTGAAAAACTCCTTGTCGAGTTCCCGCTGATCCTCCCCTTTCCCGAATCGTTCCTCATAACCGTCCGCATACCAGTACCTGCTCGAATCCTGCGTATGGATTTCATCGACGACATAAAGATGTTCGCCGTTCATGCCGAATTCGTATTTGGTATCGACGAGAATAAGTCCGCGCGCCGAAGCGAGTTCTGTTCCCCGTTTGAATAAGGCCAAAGCAGATGCTTCTATCTTGTCCCAGAGATCCTCCCCGACAATACCACGCCGGATTATTTCCTCGCGTGAAACGGGTTCGTCGTGAAGCCCTTTTTCCGCCTTGGTTGACGGGGTGATAATCGGTTCCCGGAAGCGTTGATTCATCTTCATCCCCGGAGGAAGGGTGATTCCGGAAACAGGGTTCCCCTTTTTATAATCCCGCCACGCCGAACCGGTAAGGTAACCGCGAACGACTACCTCGATCGGGACGATCGAACATTTTTTTACTATAACGGACCTCGGCGTCACTTCCTTCACGATGTGATTGCGAATGACATCTTCAGTCTTCCTGAACCAGAAGAGGGACAACTGATTCAGTATTTCCCCTTTACGGGGGATTGCGGCAAGGACCCTGTCGAATGCGGAAATCCTGTCCGTGGTATAGATAAAGAGATGTTCCCCGTAATCGAGGATATCCCTCACCTTGCCGCGGTAATACCGGCTTTTATCGCCGGCAGACAGCACTCCCCTCTTTTTCAATGCCGCACAATCGAGTTCGTTTACTGCCGTCATTGCGTGTTCCAATCTATGCTTTTGTTTTTAATTCTTCCTGCCGTGTGATGATTCGTGAAAGCAGTCCGTAACTCTGGGCTTCTTCCGCGTTCATCCAGTAGTCACGGTCGGTGTCTTTTTCGACTTTTTTCAAATCCTGTCCCGTTTTTTCCGATATGAGTCTGTTGATCTTATTCCTGATCCGGTCGAGTTCCTTCGCGTGGATCTCGATTTCCGTCGCCACACCGCGGATCCCGCTCAGGGGCTGATGAATCAGGTAGTGGGAATTGGGAAGGCCGACCCTCGATTCCTTTTCTCCGGCAAGGAGAATGATCGCGGCGGCACTTGCCACGAGTCCCATACCGATCGTGTAGACCTGCGGTCTGATAAATCGAATCATGTCATAAATCGCGAATCCCGCATCCGCATCGCCCCCGGGTGAATCGATAAACATCTTGATCGGTTCATCGCCGTCGGCTTCGAGTAGAATAAGCTGTTTGACAATCTTTTCCGCCAACGCCTTGTTGACTTCACCGGCCAGAAATATCGATCTGGTTTTGAGTATTTTCTGAAAAAAGATATCCTGCTCTTTATCCTCGTTTTCTTCTGCCATGTTATTGTAAATCATGACCTTATATTAGTAAGCCGTAAAGAAAAAATCAAGCGGGCGCGTCAAAAAAAGATCATATAATCCGGCTTTACCTTCTTTCTTCGGCTTTCGGTTGTAATAGGCAGACTTTCCCCCTTCCGTCGCCGGCCTTCGAAATCAGGTTGCACAACACGCTCGATTGTTATAGAGTGACTGAGGGAACCTTTAACCATAACGGCAAGGAGTACAATAATGACAGCAACCATCGGTGTGATCGGCGGAAGCGGTATCTATGAAATAGAGGGGGCGTCGGTCGTCGAAACAATCGATATCCCCACCCCGTTCGGAATGCCGTCGGACTATATCACGATCGTCAATATCCGCAATACGAACGTGGCGTTTCTTCCCCGCCACGGCAAAGGCCATCGCCTGCTTCCCACGGAAGTACCCTCGAAGGCGAATATCTGGGCCTTGAAATCCCTCGGCGTATCGCAGATCCTTTCGATCAGCGCCGTGGGCTCCCTCGGGGAAGGATACAAACCGGGCGACTTCGTCGTCTGCGACCAGCTGGTCGACCGGACGCGGGGAAGGGAGTGGACCTTTTTCGGGGAGGGGATCGTCGGCCATATCGGGTTCGCGGAACCCTTCTGCTCCGGCATGCGGGAAAAGGTGATCGGCGTTTTCGAAAAAAACCGGTACCCCTTCCATAAAACGGGAACACTCATCACCATGGAAGGTCCGCTTTTTTCGACAAAGGGAGAATCCCTCCTCTACCGGCAGTGGAAGGCGGACCTCATCGGCATGACCGCACTGCCCGAGGCAAAACTCGCCCGCGAGGCGGAGATCTGCTACGCGGTGATCGCCATGGTGACGGATTACGACTGCTGGCACGAGGCCGAGGAAGCGGTAACGGTCGATATGGTGCTCGCGACCATGAAAAAAAACGTAACGGCAATAAAGACGATCACGGGCAGACTCATCGAGGGCCTTGCCCCGCGGGTCGACTGTGAATGCAGGCACGCGGCTCAGTACGCGATCATGACCGAACCCTCGCGGATTCCCTTTGAAACCCGGCGAAAACTCGCCCTGTTTTACGGTAAATACTGGAACGGGGAGTGAGCGGGGAAGCGGTAAGAAAGAACCAGCCGGATATCCATACCCAAGGAATCGACTGAATCCTCGCGGACGTGTAATTCGTATATCAAGAAACCTGATATATTACCGGTTTATATCCGGGTAAAGGAATATGCCTGCCGCTTTCCTTTGCAGATTCAATCCACGCTTGTTTTGCAATGAGTACTTCATGTAACGCTTCATCCGGTGTATTTCCGAAAGCGGAACAAAATTCAAGATCGGGTATGTCGGCAATATACCCCTCATCTTCTTCACTATAAAATATATTAATATGATAATCTTTCATTTATTTCCCCCCGTCATATGTGATTATACTTTTCAATAAGTTGTAAATGATGACTTTCATTTATCCCGGAAAGGTAAAATCCACATGCTTCCACACATAATTGGACATCGGAAAACCGGATATTTTTAGCGTTTAATAAAAGCTTTTTCAGCAATTTATCCTTATTCATCTCTTTATTGTATATTATTCCTGATACTCGTGTCAATTTATATGTTTTCCACGTTTACTTTGATCCCTCAATGTAAAAAGGGCAACATGTGAATCTGATGGCTTATTGGGTAATCAACCATATATTACGGGAATTTATCCAGCAAAAAAAACAACGTGAAATAATAAATTTGTTTGTCACTGTTCAATTTGACGATTATAATAAAAAATTACGGAAGAGAAAATACAACGACACTTTCTCTTCAGGTTGAATTTATATTGATTATAAATGGAAAAAAAATTACTAATGTGAAATATTTATTCGATAATCTAAGGGAATCTCTTAGCAGGATGTAGGGTATTTCCCGATTTTAAGTTAACATGTTTTATGATAGGAAAGCATTGTTAATACAATTTTTCTACCATAAATTCTGTTATGTAAAAAAGCAATGAGAGGTTATCGATATAAATGGGTGAAAACTTCGAAAAAGAAGGCTTATTAAGCGATGAAACCGTCACTTCTCTTTACATCTCCACCTTATTATGGTGTTACTAATTATTTCTATGACCAATGGCTTCGTCTATGGTTGCTTGGTGGACCTGAAAAACCACAATCTTTTTATGATCCTAATAAAGGCAAGTTTAAAAATAGACAGTTTTATTCTGATATGATTTTTAATAAATATGAATAACTACAACTTACCAAGTCCAAACCTCGAACCTTCCAAAATCGAAGCCATCACGACAACGGAATCGCCACTCCTTATTCTCGCAGGTCCAGGTTCGGGCAAGACACTTACAATCGTTGAACGGGTTCTCTATCTGCTGGTCGAAAAACTGGTAGCTTCCTCTGAAATCCTTGTTGCCACCTTTACGGGCATGCTCATCCACGGCCAGTCCGATTTCATGATCAGCTATATCGACCCTGAAAGCCATACCCTCCGTCATTATTTCCCGGATTTTCTCATCAAGAAAAAGGACGGCAGTTATTCGATTGTGGAGATAAAAGGCGACAACCGCCTCGATGACCCGGTGGTGTCGGCAAAAAAGGAATATGCAAGGTCATTGGCGATGCTCAATAATATGACATATGACGTGGTTCCGGGTTCGGAAGCACTGAGGGGATATTGGGCTTAAGTATGGATGAGATGGAATTAATAAGCGGGTTTAGGGATTTTGGAAATCATATACTATCTGCCCCAGGCTTTTGCCCGAATTGTATCAATCGAAATATCACTATTTTCCCATATGCCATACAAATCCATAATATTCTTGAGTGATTCTTTTTTTCTGCTTTCTTCTATCTCGATAAACGGAATGTCCTTTAAAAATTTTATCAAATGAGATGCTTTTGAATTGTCTTTTATATTGATAATCAATCTCATACAATTCTCCTTGTTCCAACATTATTTTATATTTTTACTTCTGATTAATCAATCCCCAGGCAGCCGTATCGTCAGATCTGTTTCATTCACGCCGCATCCGGTACCGGTAATGCCATACATACACCTTTCGCCGAAACACGCCCCCCGCCCGTCTATTGCAGCACATCCTCATAGTACCTTCCGAACCCTTCCGTCGTTCCTTCCCCGAGGGCCTCTCCTTCTTCGCGGAGAACAAGTCCTTCCACCCCTTCTTCCGCTTCGAGCAAAGCGAGGCCCTTTCCGAATCCCAAAACAAAGCAGGCCGTCGAAAGGGCATCGGCGATTGTCGCAGTTTTGGCGACGACGGTGACCGAGACCGCCCCTTCCGCCGGATAGCCGGTATGCGGATCGAGGAGATGGTGGTACCATTTGCCGCCGTACTCGAACCCCCGTTCATAATCGCCCGAGGTCACGATCGCAAACCGTTCTCCCGCCTCCCCGATACTCAGTATACCCGCCCGGTCGTTCAACCGGCGGGGATGCTGTACATCGATCTTCCATTGTTTTTCTCCCGGTTTCAGGCCGGATACGATAATGTCCCCGCCGGCTTCGATGAGAAACCGCGAATACCCCATCGATTCGCAATAATCGGCAAGCAGATCGATACAGGCGCCTTTCGCGATCCCACCGAGATCGATCCTCGTCCCTTCAGGCAGGCAGATGCGCCGCCCTTCTTCGAAGCGGATTTTTTTATAGTCGACTGCATCGAGCACCTCGTCGATCGCGCCGCTTTCAGGAGGAGCAAGGTCCGTTTCCGCCGTAAAATGCAATCCCGAAAGCTTTTCGCCCCTGTCGAATTGCCAGAGTACGAGAAGCGGAAGCACCGTGGGATCGAACGCACCGCCGCTTTTTCGGGCGATATCACAGGCCGTGCGGATGACATGATACACCGATTCCGGCATATCGGCACAGCCGTTTTCGTTGAGTTCCCGGACCGGGCTTTCCCCGGCCCTGTGGTCGAAAAGCACGGCCCGTTCGTTCAGAAACCGGTACATCGCATCCCAATCCGGCTCCGTTTCCGTATAAATGACGACGGTAACGGGAATCGGATTGGTGAGCGAGAGGGCCGGCCGCGATTCGCGAAAAAGATACGGTCCGCATGAGACAACCGCTGTACAGAGGAGAAACGGAATATATTTCATAACCGGATAAATACTACACAATACCCGCGATCGTGAAAAGCCCGGAGAAAACCGGTATCGGCTGGCGCGAGAGAACGGCAGGCCGCAATGCGGTCTGCCGCCGGTTACCGCAAAAGATTAATCCTTGTCTCGAGATGCTCGACCGCGGCATTCAGGGCAGCTTCGAAGCGATGGTAGTCCTCCTTCGGGTATGCCACCTGTTTCTGATAAAAATCGAACCTGATAACGAAAGCGCCATTTTCCATTTTCCCTGCGATCGACCATCGGGTAAAATCATTCTCTTCCTTTTTCTGTTTCAACTCGTTTTTCCCGGAAAGGTCTCCCTTATCCCTGATCGTGATACGGCTTTTAAAGGAAAGAGGTAAATACAAACGAAACGGTGTTTTCCGTTCGGCGAGATGCTGCTGGAAAATATGCGCCCGTTCCCAGACGGCCGGGAGTCTCGATATAAAACGCCTGTCATGGTCTTTGACGACCGTCCCCGTCGTGTATTCCAGATGTAAAATGAAATCCTTTCCCGTATCGTCCAGATTGAGTGTTTCCATCTTCTTCAGTTTCACCCCGGGCAAAATGGAAGCCATATAGGATTGTATCTGCGTCTGCCGCTGGCTGTTGTCGAACTGGTTCAAATACGCCCGGAGAAAAGAGGCCGCGTACAACTTGAAATACAGCGTTTCCCTCACATTGATCGAATCGTCATCCCCAACCTCGAGCGTTCTTTCCGATTCGATTGCGTTACAGTGGGCGGGGTAGGAGGTCATCCTGATGATTCGGGGATTCTGCCGGTCGAGGACAAGACAATATTGTCCGGATAGACCCTCGGGCGGCAGGCGGGTTATATCGTACGACTTGTTTGTCGGGTCTAGAAACTGCCCGTCTCCGACCCCCGGAATATAAAGCAGGACGTGGTCGAACTGGTCGAGATCGGGCAGATCGGGCGCCACGACGGTGGACGTGCTTGTCAGCACAAGATGCGAAAGAATACCCTCCGCTTTGAGCATCAGGTACAGCAGTAACGACAGGTCCTTGCAGTCGCCGTACTTGTTATGTATGATCACGTCTCCGTCGTTCGGCACCCAGCCCCTTCTCCCGAACTCGATCGCCTTGTATGTGTAGTTCGCCTGAACATATCTGGCCAGTTTCTCTATCTTCTCCTCATCATTTGTGCAGCCCGAAACAAGCCCGTCTGAAAGCCGGACGACATCTTCACGGGGAACGAGCTTTTCTTCTATTTCATCAAGGTAGGAATCCACTTCCCCTTTCCAGGTGTTCGATGCGCAGCCGATATGTATTTCGGGCACCTCCGACGCCTCCATATCCTGATACGGCTCCCATGAAATTTCAATGTGCCGGGGAACCCGAAAGACAAGTTCGCCGTCCTTTTTCTGGGGGGACGGCATATTTTTCGTGCTGTAAGCAAAAGCGTCAATGTCGCCGGTTATGATCACATAATTGTTGATGATCGGGTAAGTGCGGGCAAGGTAATCGAAATAATACCTGGGGCCATCGTTGAAATTATGATTGCTCCATGTCGCTGAAATACTGAAAGAGTAGCCCGGCTGCAATCCCGGGATCGGTACATTGAGTACTTTACCCCCCGTGGCCATATCGGAAGAAGTATCGTCCATGACAAAGTACTTTGACGGGTCGCCTTCGGAAACGAGTTTTCCCTTTTCGTCGAATACCTTCAATTCGTTGACATATATTCCTTCATCCAGGGGATCGAACGGCAGGGTGAATGTGCTGAAATGGGAAATACCCGGATACGTGAGCACCTTGATCCGGTAATACATGGTATACTTCATTTCGAGGTCTTTTTTATAAAAAAAAGCAGTGACACGATGCAAATAAAAGGCGTCACGGTCGCTTACATCCTTCATTACACCGGGATCCGGGACCTCCAGGTATTCGGGTGAGATCATGACTGCCTTGATTTCTTTTTTTATCGACGTGTTGTCTTTTTCTCCCAGAAGCCCGGAGACATAATCGATATATTCTTTTATATCCGTGTCCGTAGGATTCAATTCATGTGCCTTTTCGAAAGAAAGTTTTGCTTCCTGATACCAGTTCAATTCAAGTTGATTGAGTCCCATCACGAAATAGATATCCGCCGATCTATGATCGTCACGAATCAGTTCCTCACAGATATCTATCGCCTCCTGACTCCTTCCCGCACGATTGAGAATCATACAGAGATCCAGAACGACATCCTGATCGAAGACCGTTGTTTCATACACATCCTTTAGCATTGTTATGGCCTTCTCGTACTGCCCTTCCCGTTCATACAAATCCGCTTCTTTCCTGGCGACGAGAACGGAGAATTTTTCTTTCTGGTACATTTTAATCGCATCGAAGGCCTCCTCTTTCCGTTCCATCTCCCACAGGAGATTCAGATAATCGACGAAATCGTAATCCTGTCTGTATTCCTGATCGAAAAGGGCTTTATATTCCCCGGCCGCTTTATCTTTTTGTCCCGTCTGTTTCAGAAAAAAGGCGAGATAGGACCTGACGGAAATATTATCCGGAAAGTGAGTGAGGTAGGTATCGAGATACTGAAGGCCCTCGTTATATTTTTCCAGGATGGAGAGGCAATGAAGGACATTCTCAAAATAATCCGCATCATGGTTGTTCTTTTCGAATGCGGCCCGGAAACAGGAAAGAGATTTTATGTACTGGGAGTTGCTGAAATAAAAAAGTCCCATCTTGTTCATGATTAAAGCTGAATTGAGATCCATGTCAGACCCCGTTTTTTGATTTTCCGCTCGTCCTTCTTCCTTCCCGTCATTTCCGCCGGTAAATGAAATCGAGTCATAAAATTTTTCCATGAGACCGGCATCGGCGAGCCCGGTTTTTTTCTCGATCAAAGCGATATAATAAGCACAATGACGGGCCGGAAGAGTCTTCAGTATCCGGAAATAGTAATGATAATCCGAAAGGTAACTGAACTCAACACCGCGGAGGCCATTGTATTCTATCCGTTTGTATCCCTTGAGATCGGCGTTGGTAACATTGATACCCTGCGCTTCGAGAAATCCCCTTGTCAATGCTTCAATCGAAGGATCGATTTCACCGGTATCTATCGGCGTAATAAAAAATGCGATATCATTCCCCCGGTACCCTCCCGATTCCGCGATATTGTAATACTCACCGATATCGTCCCACCGGCTGAATCCCGACGCAGGGAAATTGATGGTATAGCCGTAACCGGAAACGTAGGGAGCCCCGCCGTCCGGGCGGTGTTCCGCTGCATCCGTGGAAAAGATATTGAAACCGCCGTAAAACCCCATGATATCTTCGGGGATATCGGTCGATTGTATTCCGTCATCCATTTTCCATGACACCAACTGATACACACGGTCATTACTGCAATAAAACCAGATATAATATTGGATGGCGAGTTTACCCGCATTTCCCGTCAATATCAATAAAATTCCGTTCTTCCCGTTCACCGTGAATTCCTTTTTTGAGAGAAGTTTGCAGTCGGCAATGGTATGTGAATAACCGGCAAGCATCCTGTCCGAATAATTTTCGAGTCCGGGAAAGACAAAGGGATTCCCCGTTTTCTCTTCCATTATCATGACCGAATATTTGAAATTTTTGTGCATGTATGCCGTTGAAATAAGCTGGTTCGTCTCTTTAAGCGAGTCCATCGGGAACCATGAACCGCCGATATCGGAAAGGTAATACGATTCTTCGGGGAAAATTCTTGCCACCTGCCGTAACGGTTGTTTTTCACCAATGCTCGAGGCGGCCTCCCGATAACTTTTACCCCCGGCAAGGAGTCCGATAACGTCTTTCCGGTGATATATTTCCGAGAAGATCCCGACACTGCCGCAGAACGCTTTCGTCCCGTTTTTCTCCTTTTGATAAAGCCATAATACCTGCGATCCGCCGTTTTTTTCCGTGTAATAGCCGTTCCGGCTTGCAAGTACCCAGCTATTATCGCTGCGCATAAAAAAGTGAAGGTGTTGCGGCACGAAAGGCGTTCCGCCCGCGATGTCTTCCTCCCGCCATATGGCGATCAGGTTATTGACGTCCATTGCGGCGATAAAACCGGAATGAAACGAGAGATCCTTGAGACGGCCCGAGAGTCCGGACAATGTCGAGATTTTCTTCGCTTCCCTGTCATAAACAGCGATATATCCTCCCGATTGTTCGACGAGAATAGTATCGTCCCCCATGAAACCGAAAAAACCGCCGTTCACCAGGTCCGTGGATAGAGAGGCTGTCGATGTTCCATGCCTGATTTCATAGTTCAGACCGCTTTCATTTCCGCCCGGAGTATCGCACTGCGAAATGGCGTATGCGTCGATGGAAGGGGAAAGACGCCCGGTCACCGGGGATTTTTCAGCGGGGTTGAAGGTGAAATCATTCAGATTGAAAGCGGAAGCTTCCTCAGCAGACGTTTTTTTTATTACAAGCGCATTCTCTGTGATTATCGCCTCCGAAATCCCGTAAACGGCCGGTGCCTCATGCCTTATCAAGGACCCCGAAGCAATGTCCATCACATTGAATTCGGGACGCCCGCCCCCGATGATGATCAGACGATCGTTATCGATAAAATGTACGCCGAAAGGGTCGATCTCTTTCCCGATGGCGATGACGGACTGCTCGAAATCGGATGTCACATCATAATAAACAAAAAACTTGCCGGAAGGACGTATCGAAAGCAGGTGATCTCCATCAGGCGAAAACGATAAAATACCCGAATGATATCCGTCGCGGATTGTCTTCACCGGTCTGAGTTCGCGATCAAAGACGACGATTGTATTATTGGCGCATCCGGCCGCGATATAGTCGGCGTGAACGGCCAGATCGGTAACGGGAGTCTCGGATGAGTATTCATGAACCGGTGTCCCGGTTTCAAGGGAATGGCATTTTACCTCACGGTTGTCCCCTGAGGCTATAATAATATCGTTTTCCGCAAACGCCAAAGCGGTTATCATCCCAACCCCGGGGTGTATCGTCCGCCCGGTCCGGTACTCCTCCTCTGCCTTCCAGTACATGACCGTATCATCCCCGCAAGCGGCAGCGAGACGGTTTCCGTCGCCGGAAAATACCATCCGTGAAATTGTCTTTCCCGACAGTGAAATATTCCCGATTTCTTTTCCCGTAGCGTATTCGTATATTTCGACTACGGGGTTCGCCACTCCTTCATGACAAACGGCGGCCGCAAGCACCCCTTTCCACGATGACAATGCCAAGCGGACGATTCCCCCATCCGGCCGGCCGGATCGCTCAAAGCGCATTTTCCTCTTTTCCTTTCCGGTGTCCGGATCCAGAACACGGATAATTCCGTCATTTCCGCCCGTAATCATCTCATTCTTTTCATGAAACATGACAGAGCAGGTGACGGTTTCCGGATAAAATCCGGGATCGATGAAAAAAGATATCGCCTCTTCATCCACCGTACCGTTCTCCCGTTTGTCGTCCAGCAGTTTCTTGAAAAGTTCGGATAAATCGGACTTTTCCGTCGATTCGGTTTTATTGACGTTCGCGATTGGTGCCTCCGCTTTTTCTTCCTGTTTCGGATTGGAGGTACAGGCGGTAATAACACAAAACACAATCGGAATAAAAAGAAAATACGCGGCTTTTATAATTGCGACATATGTCGTATCCGTTCGTTCTCTCATTGCAACGCCCCCTTCTTTCATTATAATACATGATGATTTTTTTTTCACAAGACCGGACCCGAAATCATACGGAAGGACAGGCCGTCCGGTGCATCGAAACATGTTGATATTTTTCCCGAAAACGGTCATACTTGACCCGCCGTAAAGGTTGAACAAAAGCTGAAAGGAGAACAACCAACCGCGTGAAATTCGCATTCGTATCCCTGGTCGGGCGGCCTTCTTCAGGGAAATCAACGTTCATCAACCGGATCTGTCAACGGAAGGTCTCGATTGTCTCCCCGGTCCCGCAAACGACAAGAAATAAAATCAGGGGTATATACAATGCCGATGAAGGGGCCGGACAGCTTGTTTTTATCGATACCCCGGGTTTTCATTCTTCGAAAAAAAAATTCAATATCTACATGAAAAAACTCGTTCACTCCTCCATCGAGGAAAGCGATATGGTTCTCTACCTCATCGATATTTCCCGCGATACCGGTGAAGAAGAACGGGAAATCATGAGGATCATCGGCAAAACGGAAAAGCCGGTCATCGTCGGTCTGAATAAAATCGATATCACGCATAACTACAGACAATCGATCGTCTCCGACCTGGAACAGATGCTGCCGGACCTTTCTTTTTACGATATCTCTGCGGCGACCGGAGGCGGGCTCCAGAAGCTTCTTGAGGCACTGTTCGAAACGGCCCCGGAAGGTGAAGCGATGTATCCCGAGGAGTTCTACACCGATCAGCCGCCGGATTTCCGGATTGCCGAAATCATCCGGGAGGCCGCCATAGCTGAAACCAAACAGGAACTCCCCCATTGCCTCTTTGTCGACATACAGGATATGGAAATGAGGGAAGAAAAAAACATGCTCTGGGTGAGGGGGTTTATCTGTGTCGAGCGGGAGTCGCAGAAAGGGATTCTTATCGGAAAAAACGGGGAAAAAATCAGAAAAATACTTGAAACCTCCCGTGAGGAGTTGAAAGATCTTTTCCCTTACTACATACATCTCGATTTCCGGGTAAAGGTTTCGCCAAAATGGAGAAACAAGGACCTGATTATCAAACGATTGACGGAATAGCGGCTGTGAGTCGAATAGCGGCGAGAGCCCAGGTTCCCTTTCCCCGGATCTACCGGCCCATGATCACTTCCGCCTTAACCGTTTCTGCGGGCGAAAGGGGAATCACATTTCCGTCAATCTTCCGCCCGTCGACGATCATTCCCTTCACCCCCTTGCAGATATGATGCGGATTCTTCACTGTGATGTCATAGACCGTCTTTCTGAACTGCCGCTTTACGGAAAAGCCTTCCCAGGAAGAGGGAATACAAGGATCGACGAGGAGGCCGGTATAAAAAGGCCGGATACCCAGTATGTACTGAGTAAAGACATAGTACATCCAGCTTGCCGTCCCGGTAAGCCACGAATTCCGTGCAAGGCCGAAATCTGGATGTTCGGGGCCGGCTATCACCTGGGCGTAGACGTACGGTTCGCTTCTGTGAAGTGATGCTATCCTGTTTGAGTGCGGGGGAAGCAGTCTGAAATAATAATCCATCGCGATATCCCCCCTCCCCAGCAGGCATTCAGCCAGAATCGCCCAGGTGTTGGCGTGACAGAATATACCCGCGTTTTCCTTGAGTCCCGGAGGATATAAGGTAATGGAACCGATCGCGATATCGTATTCCCGGTACGCCGGCCACAGAAGGGCGAGACCGTGTTCGGAAAGACATTTATCGCGTACCGCATCCATCGCGCCGCGTCCCCGTTCGAGCGGGGCCACACCACTGTAAACGGCCCATGTCTGCGCATTGAGAAAAATCTTTCCGTAGGTGTTTTTATCCGAACCGATAACGTGCCCGTTATCGTCGAACGCCCTCACATACCACGCGCCGTCCCATGCCTCTTTGTTGATAATATCCCTGATCTCCCGCGCATCATCTTCGTATTGCTCGACGCAATCCTGCTTGCCCAGCGCCCGGCAGAGTTCGATGAAATCCATAAGCACCTTATGATACAGAAACCCGACCCAGACGCTCTCCCCCTTCCCCCGGGGTCCCCGGAGATTGAGACAGTCGTTCCAGTCCGCGTGAAAGGCCAATGGTATGCGGTGGTCTCCGCGATTGGTCTTGCTGAAATGGAGTGCCCGGAGCAGATGTTCGAACACCGAGGCCTTTTCATTCGACCCATAGAAGGGGATCGTCTTTTCGAGAAAGCCGATATCTCCCGACTCTTTTATATAATTCGTGAGGGAGAGAATCGGCCAGAGATGGTCGTCCGAATAGGTCGCCTCGCCATAGCCCTCGCCGGTCAGCTTGAAATAACCGTGACAGGCTTTGCCGTCCGTGTATTGAAAACCCAGGATCTCCGCGAGAAGTCCGTGCAGTTCGTCATCGAGTTGGTAGGCGGGGCCAAGGGTGTCCTGATTCGAATCCCTGAATCCCATCCCGCGTTTGATCCCGCCCTCGTATATGGAAGCCCCGCGGCTCAGATAAAATGTCGTTCGTATCTGGTATGGATTCCATACGTTTAAAAACGAGTTTATCTCCTTCGAGGGAGTGTCGATGATAAAACGGTCGAACAATCGCTTCCAGTGATTTTTCACCTCATGCAACCGGGCATCGGTAAAATCCGGAGAAAAATAAGGCCGGGAAACCTCCTTGATTCTTTCTTTCGTCTCTTCCAGACCGGTGACAAAGATAATCTCTTCACTGCCGCCCGGAGAAAGCGGCATCTTGATATGGATTGCGCTGCACGGATTCCCGCCGGAAATATTTTTATTGTTCAGCGTCCCCGCGACGACACCCCGCGGATTCGCTTCGGTATTGTAGCCTCCGATAAAATCTTCCCTGTCGCAGCTGAACCCTTCTATCATGCGGGAAGTTCCGTGGTAGGCGATGATTCCGAAGAGACAGTATAATGTATCATGGAAGATGTATTCGTCCTCCCGGTAGCAGGTCGCGATATTATAGGTATACTGGTAGTTATCCCTGTCATTGACGGCGTCGAAAATGGCAAACTCGGCATAGGTGAAGAGAGAGAGATCAAGGTCCTCCCTCCCCTCGTTTTTTATGCGCAGACGCCAGACTTCCAGGTTGTCATTCAAGGGGACGAAATAGGTGAGTTCGGAGAAAATCCCTTTATAAAGGGATTCGATACCGATATATCCGGCACCAAGCCTGCACCGGTAGGATTGCTCATCGAGATCTTTCATGACAGGCGCCCAGCCGGCGCTATGGAAATCCCCGGTGTTGTTATTGCGGATATAGATATATCGTCCGGGACGGTCGAAGGGAATGTTGTTCGGACGTGCCCTGAGAATTCGTCTGTCCTTTGCCGTTTTATGAAAACTGTACCCGCCCCCCGTTACGGAAATAAGCGTCGTGTATTCCCTGTTGAAAAGATAATGCATCCAGGGCATCGGTGTTCTCGGATCTTCAAGCACATATTCATATGTTTCAGGATCAAAAAAACCAGGTCGAAATTTCCGCTCTGTCTTCTTCTTAAGCACGTCATTGTTCTCCATTTCTTCAATAAGTCACTCACTTAATGTAAATATAAAAAAGCATAATGTCAATTATTGCCGAAGGAATCGGAGACTATAAGAAAATCACCGACCGGGTGCATCGGGGATATGCCGTCAGAAAAAGGGGAAAAACAAGGAAAGGTGCCTTCCGTTCATTGCTTCTTCTTTTTCTTATTTTCCATCGCCTTCTTAAGCAGGTCCCCGAACGAAATCGACTCATCCGATGTATCGGTATAAGTTTCGATAAGCTTTTTTGTCCTTATCCGCTCCGCTTTTGATTTTTCAAACCATTTCCCGTCACCGCGCTTTTCCGGCTGTCTGAATCCGCACTCCCTGTCCTGACAGACAAGCATCCTTCCCCGCTTTCCCCTCATGGACAGCATGTGTTTGCCGCAGAGGGGACAGGGGACGGAGGTGACGTTATCGGGCGTGTAGGTCTGGTTGATCGAACGCACCTCATTCACGAGTGATACGGTATTTTTCCTGATATCCTCCATAAACCGTCCTGCTTTTTCTCCCCCCTTTTCAATTCGGGAAAGCCGCTGCTCCCATTCGGCCGTCAACCTGGGGGACTTAAGCTGATCGGGGACAAGTTCGATCAGTTTTTTCCCTTTGTTTGTCGGGAAAATTGTTTTCCCGTGACGCTCCGTGTAGTTGTTGTAGAAAAGCTTTTCGATAATTTCCGCCCGGGTCGCGGGGGTACCGATACCGCACCCCTTTATCGATTCCTTCAACTCCTTTTCCTCGATAAACCTGCCCGCGTGTTCCATCGCGGTCAGAAGCGTCGCTTCCGTATAGCGCGGGGGAGGTTGTGTTTTACGGTTTTCGGTCCGGCAGTTTTTCACTTCCCTGATATCCCCTTTTTTTAATACCCCCACCTGCTGAAGCGGTGTTCTCTCCTCATCGTCACCGGATGCTTCATCATCGGCACTCTCATACCCTGAGGTCACGATACGGAATCCCTTGTCGATGGTCTCCCTCCCTTTTGAATAAAAGCGCTCACCGTTGACCTCCGTTACGATATCGGTCTGCATGTAACGGTGCGGGGGGTAAAGGACGGCGATGAACCGTCTAACGATGAGGTCGTATATCCGCTTTTCGTCGCCGGAGAGTTTTTCAAGCGCGGGTCGCTGTTCCGTCGGAATAATGGCGTGGTGATCCGATACCTTCGTGTTGTCCACGAAATGGCCCCCCGGCTGTGGATTTTTCGCAAGAAGCGGCTGCACAATGCCTTTATAGGGAGGTACCGCGATCGCATGCAGCCGTTCGGGAAGCGTGGGGACCATATCTTCAGTAATGTGACGGGAATCGGTCCGCGGATAGGTAACGAGTTTGTATCGTTCATACAGAATCTGGAGAAGGGAAAGTGTCTTTTTAGCGGAAAATCCGAACCGCCTATTCGCATCCCGCTGTAATTCCGTCAGGTCATAGGCAAGCGGAGGATACTCCTTCTTTTCCACCCGCCTGCAATCGACGACAACCCCCTTGCCCCCCCGGACTTTCCGGACGATCTCCTCTGCCTTTGCCTCATCGAACAACCGGCTTTCACCGCGGGCGTTCTTCCACAGACCGGAATAGCCATCGAAATCGGCATAAACGAGCCGGTAATCCTTGGGCACGAAATTTCTGATCTCTTCCTCCCGTTCCACGATCAGGGCAAGGGTCGGTGTCTGGACCCTTCCCGCGGTAAATTGCGCATTGAGCTTACAGGTCATTGCCCTGGTCACATTGAGACCGACCAGCCAGTCGGCCTCCGACCTGCAGACGGCCGCCATGAAAAGGTTTTCATACTCACTGCCCGGTTTAAGCCGGGCAAACCCTTCACGGATCGCTCTGTCCGTTTGTGACGAAATCCAGAGTCGTTGTACCGGTTTTTTCCATCCGCAGAGTTTGAGAATCCATCGGGCGACCAACTCCCCTTCACGACCCGCGTCGGTCGCGATAACAAGCCGGTCGCTCCCCTGCTGCGAGAGAAGCCGCTTTATGACGTTGAATTGATGTGATGTTTTGGGTATGACTTTGAGTCGCATCCGGTCGGGAAGCATGGGGAGGTATTCGAGCCGCCACTCCCGGTATCGCCGATCGTAGTCTTCGGGTTCGGCAAGGGTAACGAGGTGGCCCAATGCCCATGTGACGATATACCGCTCCCCTTCGATATATTCCTTGTGCATATTCGTACATTTGAGAACACGGGCAAGATCCTTGCCCACCGAAGGTTTTTCTGCAAGAACGATCGTTTTCATTTATTCGAATCGGTATCATATAAACGGTATATGGGGCCAGCATAGCATAATGGATGAAGCGGCGTCAAGGGAAAGGGCATATAAACGGTGAAACGCAATAAAACCGTCAAAAGGAAAGCCGAAACGTACCGTTATATGGCAACGGCGTCGATATGATTGACCGGTTCTCCGAAAAGATTGCCCTGCGAATAATCGATCCCGAGTTCGAGCACCTTTTCCTGTATCGGATTGCTGTGAACATACTCGGCAATGACGCGGGCGCCGATACTGTGGGAAAAATTGGTAATCGACTGGGCGATTTTATAGCTGTTTTTGTCCGTGTTGATATTCATGATAAAGTCACTGTCGATTTTAATGTAGTCGGCGTCGATCGAGAGGAGACGGGAAAAGTTCGAAAATTCCGAACCGAAATCGTCGATCGCGATTTTGACTCCCAGACTTTTCAGCTTTTTAATAAAATCAAGGGAGATCTCTATACTTTTAAGGCTGAAATTTTCGACAATTTCAAAAACAACATTTTGCGGAACAATATTGTGCTTGTTCAGCTTGTAACTTATATAGTCGAGGAGTTTTTCATCCGTAAAATCCTCATCCGACAGATTAATAGAAAAAACAATCCGGCGTCCTTCGAAATATTGAAAGGTCTTGTCGATCATACAATATGAAACAGTGCTGTAAAGCCCGAGTTGCTTGGCCGGTTCGAGAAATTTTCGCGGTGGAATTATATTTTCATCCTGGTCGACGATCCTCACGAGGCATTCATAGATATCGATAGCACCGGTGGTATTGTTGTGAATTCCCTGAAAATAGGGTATCATTTTATCTTGTCTGACGGCCTTTTTTACTTTGTTTATCCAGAAAAAGGTTTCCTTGTACTTTTTTATCTCGTTCAGGGTTTCATCATAAATCACCACATATCCCCGCCCCTTTTTCCGTGCCGCTTTAAGGGCGATATCGGCTTTTCGCAGCAATTCCTTTTCTTCATCATGGACAATACCGATGGAAAGATTGATGTTGATGAGGATTTTCCTGTATTCGATCGACGAGTTGGCGATGTGATTCTTGATCGACGTTTTGATAAGTCCGGGCGTGAAATCTTTATTCCATGACAGGACGACAAACTCGTCCGCGGAAAGCCGGTAGAGTTGTGTCTGCGGGGGCATGATTTCCTTTAACCGTCGAACCATCGTCAACAGGACATGATTGCCGGCCTCGATTCCATATGCGACATTGATGGTTGAAAACCCGTCGATATTGAGGAGGGCGATTGTTTTAGCACCGGGGGTTTCCAGATCTATTTCGAGTTTCTTCCTGTTCGGCAGGCCGGTAAATTTGTCGATGATCGATTGCTCCTTTAGCGCCTTGTAAATGAGGACACTGTTAACGGATATCGAAGCCTGCGTCCCGAAAATATGGGCCGTCTCGAGGTCGTGGGAAGAGAGTTGTATCTCTTCACCGATCGTATCGATATAAATGAGACCGAGGAAATCGTTCTGGTAAACAAGCGGGAGACAGACAATCGAGATGATCGTGGCCTGCCCGTTAATGGAAATTCTTGAGTTTTTCAGAATGACACTTTTCCTCTTCTCCCGTACGTGAGCGATATGCCCGAGTGGGAATGAAAAATAGTCTTTTTTCAGTTCGCCCTCATCCATCCCGTAATATATTTCCCCCGAAAGCTCCTCGTTTTTCTCGAGAAACAATATCCCCCGTTTGAACCTGAGTGCCTTGACGAGATTTGTCAATGTTTTGTTGAGAACCTCATTCTCTTCTATAATAGTGCATATATACTGATTTGTTTCGAGGATCGTATTCAATATTCTGTCTTTATGAATCAACTCCTGCGCCGAAAGCTGCATGAGATTCTCATGGGCTTTGATTATATTGTCCCTGTCCTTTATTTCATTTTCGGAAAGCTGTTGAACCATCTCATAGGCTTTGACGGTTTGATCCGCATCCATGCGGGCTTTATCGGAAAGAAGGATGGTATTGAATTGGGAGACGATGACCTGTTCCAGGTATTCGATATATTTTTCCTTGTCCTTTATCGTCTGTTTCAGAGAATTGTTTATTTTCTTATAATCTTTATCAATCACAAGAATTATCCTCTCGCATCCACGGGAACACCCGTACCGGCGGATTCCCGGGGATACTCGGTATCCCTTCTATAAATAATAGGAGTTTTCATTTTATCTATCAAGAAAAAAGATAAGAATATTCTCAGAACTGCGCTTACAGACAACATATATATAACATACATTCAGGAGATCGGCGTCCGTGAGACATTGTTTTTTTAATCAATATTCCGGCTCCGGCAAAAAGCAGGAATATCCTCCTTATAATGTCAAGCCTAACTCAAATTACCGGAGTTTTTAACCAGCCACTCGCAGCCATCGTCTTTATCTTTTGCAAAATAAATTCCTTTGACGATAGCATTCGCAATTAATTTTTGAATTCCCCGCAACCCGATTATGGCAATAAGCGTCTTGCCGATTTTTTCTTCAATTCTATTTGTCGTATTGGCAGATGATTCCTTTACCTTTGGTGTCGTTATTGTATTCGTCGTATCGATTAATAATAGCCGGATGTTGTTTTTTACGGAAAATTCCACCAGGTCAGGATGGGTTGCAAGAATATGTTCCTCCTTTAAATTCGTCAGATCCAGAAATATTATCTTTTGACCATTGTAAGTAATTATCGATAGTTTATCATTCAACTTAATTCTCCTGTATTACATACTTCATATTTAATCGAGTCGATTTTTACAAACACCTCCATTGATAATCTTAGTATTTTATGGTCATTTGTCAATCGAAATATCGATTTCAC
Organism: Spirochaetales bacterium; assembly: GCA_016930085.1. Classification (NCBI taxonomy): domain Bacteria; kingdom Pseudomonadati; phylum Spirochaetota; class Spirochaetia; order Spirochaetales; species Spirochaetales bacterium. The sequence continues at coordinate 13,740 of JAFGHO010000053.1, read as the reverse complement.
CAGGCTGTCCCTCATCCCGCTTGAGTTTTACGATTCGAAATTATCTTGAATACACCTGTTTATAATGACCCCTTCTGACAGGACTTTGTCATCCGGATTCCCTTGATTTCGGTCATGCAATCACTTATCATATCAATGTAGGACATTATTATGAAAAACCGATGCAAGAAGTCCCCCGGCAGACACATTACCGGGATCGCGATGTCGTGCTTTGTGCCGCCCCTTCTGCTGGTCTCTTCATTCCTGTTTTCCGATGTACATCTTGGAATCGATATGGCCGCCAACCTCGATATCGACGCCCTCGTTTCAGGAGACACAGAGATGGTTTTTCATATGGAAGAGGACTTCAGGTACGGCGCCCACACTGAAATCACTTTTGACAAGCTGGGAATCGGTATGCTTCTGTTACTGGTAAATTACCCGGGCTATGACGCACTCGGTAATCCCATATACACCTTCATTGTTTTTGATTTCAGTGTTTTTGCCGCTTTTCACTTCCTCGGCGGTGAGGCGAAAATAGACCCGTTCATGGAAATCGGGATGGGGACAGTCCAGTGGCGCTTTGGTAAAGGATATGGACTTATTACCGAAGATGAGGCGGCGCTTTTAGGCACCTGTGTGTATGTGTGCAGTGGCGCGGGAATTGCGATCCGTTTCTTCAGTTTTTCTACGGGAATCAAGGCAATAATCCACCCCTTCACTTTTAATCCCCGGCCGGACCTTCCGGAATACCGGTTCGAGTTTTTGAAACTCGTTCTCTTCCTTGATTTTTCGTTCTGACAGAAAGTCTTACGCATTGCCGCCGGTGCAAACAGGAGCATCTCTTTCCGCCATGGCGGTTTCATTTACTTCTCGTTCCAACCTGGGGAGATGGAGGCGGGGGAGAACATAATTCGATAAGTAACCACTCAGTTCCAACAGTCATATGGCCGTTTCAGCGTTTATTTTCCTTTCCTTGACCCGTAAATCAAAATAATTTATTATTATCTGTTTTCCTTATCTTTACAGCTTTTATACTTGTTACATTAACGCTGATACGTGAAAAAGGAGAAAAAATGAATAAAATTACAGCTATATTCATTTTATTATTTTCAGTCATTCTGTTATTCCAATGCAGCTCCGGTAACGGTTATCGATATATATTGAAACCTGAATTCGAGAAAATAGAGGTTTTCGACGACAATCGTTTTCTTATCGAGAAAAATGATAAATGGGGTATCATCGATAAATCCGGTAATATGGTATTGGATATAAAATACGGATCTATCGAGCATCCCGGGCATGATGATTTCGCCCGGATATGGCTCGATCAAAAAGCAGGCTTTATTAATACCGAATGTGAAATAGTGATTCCTCCTCAATTTCACCGGGCATATTATTTTTTTTCGGAAGGATTGGTTGGCGTTGAAAAAGAAGGGAAATGGGGATTCATTGACAAAAAAGGAAACTTCATTATTGAACCCAGGTTTGATACCGTCGAAGTGTCGTTTTTAGGCAAAATGATGGGTGTTGAAATAGAAGGCAGATGGGGATTCATTGATATAAATGGAGACTTCGTCATTGAACCATGCTTTGACGAATTAGGAGAACGCCTTGGTTTTGCAGGAATAACACCGGTCAGAAAAAACGGGAAATGGGGATTTTTCAACTTTAAATACAGATTATTGATAAATCCAATGTTCGATGAAGTGAAAATCAGCGATTATCCGGGAAAAAATTATGTCATGATTAAACAAAACAACCGGTGGGGAATGATGTCATCCCGGGGAGAAATCATAATCGAACCGGAATACAATGAAATGGAAGCGCTTTCTTTTTCGAATAATGAGGGGGAAATTGTGACAAATGTGTTCAAGATAAAATCCGGCATGTTATGGGGACTCATTGATGTCACAGGCAGGATAAAGCAGCCTCCACAATATAGTTGCATTAAAAATCTTCTTGACGGCAATTTATTGATAGAAAAAAACGGTAAATGGGGAATAATGGATAAATATGGGAACAAAACACTTCTTGAACCCCAGCTTGATACAATAGAGTATTTCACTTGTTGTTCGGAAAACAGGGAAGAATTCAGGGATTTACTTAAGGTGACGAAAGAAGGCAAATACGGATTAATGGATACTGACGGCAATATTGTGTTGGCTTCTGTGTATGACAGTATCGGGAAACTCGAGAATGACTACGCGTCAATAAAAATCGAAGGAAAAGAAGGCTTTATCAATAAGACCGGGAAAACAATCATTGAACCGCAGTATGATTATGTCGGAAAAACATTTTATCATGGGCTGGCTAAAATCAATAAAAACGGTTTGTGGGGATTCCTGGACAGAAACGGCACACTTGTTATCGAACCGTCTTTTGTTGACGTCGGTGATTTCATACTGGAAGAAATGGCGTCCTTTGAAAGTGAAGGCAAATGGGGTTTTATCGATAAAATAGGACATATAGTCGTAGAACCGAAATATGATTCAATTTACAGTGTTCAAAATAAATATATAATTATTATCAAGAACGGAAAAGCGGGCTTTGTCGATACGTCAACCGGCACAATCGTAGAACCACGGTATGATATGGTTGAATATTACATAAATTGGGGACGAATCAAGAAAGATGATAAATCCGGTGTGATCGACCGTGATGGAAGAATTATTATTGAACCGTTGTTTGAAAACGCCTACATATTAAAAGAAAAAAATGGTATTTACTATATTGCGGTCAGGGATAAAGGCAAATACGGCCTTATTGAAATAAAGGTAAAATGACCCGATAGCACATCCACTATCGAAAACCTGTGAAGGGAGCGGATGATGTTTTCAATGAACCAACACTCATAATTCAATACCCTTCCATTCATGTTTGATTTTGGACCAATAATTCTTAGCGGCCTTGACCGAATATATCTTGAAATCGGGAATAGTGTCTGCTGTAAGATACCCCCCGTGACATATACCGGTGTCGATACAGCCATGAATGTCCCCGATAATTATCGTGCGTTTCATTATTTCTGTAAATCCTGCTTATACTATAAGTTTTAAATCCCAGAGGTGTATCGTGCCGTTTTCACAGCCGGCTGCTATTAGTGTGCCGTCCGTATGAGACAGTACGGTGTTCTTCGTATTCATCGATTCCAAAACCCAAACACATTTCCCATTATTTCTTTTTATCAAATTAACTTCCCCAATTCGGTCCGATGAGTAAGCGATATAGTTACCGTTAATAATCAATAGCACATTTGCATACATATAACCGTCTATTGTAAAAATTCGTGCCGGACCTGACCGCGTTAATCCCCACAATATAAAACGAATCAAATCCGGCAGCTTTAACGTCAATTTACCGAATTTCCAGATAACAATATCCAGACCTGCCGATACAATATAGCGGCCGCCGGGTGTTATAGCCATTGAACGAACCGCCGCATTATTTTCCCAATGATATCCCCCGACAATCCAAAGACATTTTCCTGAAGTCAGGTTCCATATTCTCACCGTTTTATCCTCACTCCCCGATATAACATATTTCCCGTCCCCGGTGACCAGAACATTATTTACTGCCGATAATTTACTTTCGAATCTATTACATTTTTTTCCGTTTTCCAAAGCCCGCATCGTTATGACTCCGTTTTTCCCGCCCGTCAAAAAATGATTACCGTCGGGCGTTACTGCCAGTGAGGTAATGTCTTTAATACCCTTTTTAATCGAGATCATGCACCGCCCCATATCGGCATCCCAGATTCTTAATGTCCTGTCCCTGCTAACGGAAATAATTCGTTTTCCTCCGGGGGCGATACATAACGCAACGATTCTGTCGCTGTGTCCTTCCGGAGTATAATGAGGAGCCTGCTTTCCGGTCTTTTATTTAACACCATATCGAATTATCCTGTTAAATAAAACCGAACCCGGTTCAGAGTCGTCCGGATATATAACTATATTGTTCAGGAAACAGTATAATATAAAAACCGATATATAAAAACATCCGGATACTTGAAATAACTGCAATGCCCCCGAAATATTGACATATTCCTCAACCTGATGTATAAATAGCCAGCACCCAGTCGAACATATATTTCAAAAGGAGGTTCCATGCCCGAACCGAAAAAAAGAGACCAGAAAGCGCCGGATTTTCTTCAAGTAACAATTACATCCCCGGAGGGGAAGACCTGGGGATCGTTTATCGCCGGGAAAAAACATTTTTCAACGGGATCGGTCGGTTTTTATGCAGGTGAAAAGGTAACCAATCCGGAAAGCGGAGAACGTTACCAGATCGGAATGAATATCACCCTCATCGGAAGTAAACCGTAACCGATAAAGCGGCTATCGCGAATTTCTCGCGTACAGCCGCAATAATATCCGTCGAGGTGATTCAAAAAAACGCCGAAACAGGGCGGAGATGCTTCATTCCGGTGAGAAAATCGCACGCTGAACGACAATATTCGCTATACAATAATTCGACTCAATTTTTATTCTTCTATTATAAAAAAAAGAAGTATTAACCTACCATTACGGTTCAAAATGTATTATAATTTTGATCAGTGATGAAAAAGATACCCTATAATCCCTATATTGTCGGTAATCCTATAAAGACAAAGGAGATGTTCTTCGGCCGGGAAGACGATTTTCAATATGTAATCCGAAAGATCGGAGGCGGCCACTCGAATCAGGTTCTGATTTTCTGCGGTGACAGAAGAAGCGGCAAAACATCGATTCTTTTTCAGATACGGCTCGGCCGGCTCGGCGGAGAATTCCTTCCCATTCTTATCGATATGCAGATACTCGCCGGCATAAAAAACGATACTGATTTCTTCAAAGCAATCCTCGATGTCGCGTGTTCACAACTCTCAATACCGGGACTTACGATCGATACGATTAAAAACACCGCCCCGGAGAAAAAAACCGAGAGTCTTTTTACGGCATTTTTGGATCTTGTCAGGGAGCGATATCCGGAAAAAATAGTACTCTTTCTTCTCGACGAATATGAACTGATCGAAACAAAGATCAAGGACGGGACATTCAGTGAATCGGTCATCCATTTTCTTTCGGGGATTCTGGAAAGCCCGTACAAGGTGTCGTTTATTTTTACGGGGTCGACAAATCTGGAAAACAGGAAGGTCGATTTCTGGAAATCGCTACTCGGAAAATCGATATACAGAAAAATTTCCTACTTCTCTGAAAACGATACCGCGCGGCTTATTACCGATCCTTTGAAAGATTACATCGATTATCCGGAAGATGTCATAGGGTCGATTTACAGACTTACCGGGGGCCAACCCTTCTACACTCAGGTGATATGCCAGAATATCGTCGACCTGCTTATCGAGGAAGAGCGTAACGATGTTTCCCCGGAGGATCTCAAAACCGTTATCAAGGATATCGTCAACAATCCATTACCCCAGATGATCTACTCGTGGAACAACCTCGGCGATTATATCAGACTCATACTTTCCGCATTAAGCGGAGTGCTGAAAGGACCCGCGGCAGTAGCGGGAACACAGGAAATCTATGCATACCTGATGAAAAACAAGATCCAGCTGCCGTTCAAGAAAGAACGTATTAATATTCTGCTTGAAGATGCCTACCATATGGAATTTCTCAAAAAAAACGACCGCCAGGAATACTCTTTTCGCATGGATATCTTCAGGAGATGGATAAAAAAAGAGCATTCCATCTGGAAAGTGACAAAGGAAATAGGTCTGGGATTGAAAAGGCCCGTAAATCCCGTCATCGTCGGCCTCATCGCTTCAGTGCCGGTCATCGGCATCATTCTCTTCTGGGTTTTTATTCTTTCCGGCGCCAACCTGAAAGGCCCCGAGGCTACCGGTATCGCCGAAGGAAACGGGCAAGACATACGCACGGGCGTTGAAGCCGGGAGTGAAGTGAACGATATCGTTTTCCGTTCGAATTACGGGCCATTTCGTGTGGTCATCGACGAAGCCCTGACCCTTTCAAGTGAAGGCGGTGACGATGTTTTGACGATCGTCTACCCGGTCATGACCGCCGGAGACCATACTTTTCAATTTATATATCCGAAGACGGGTGAAAAAATCAATATGGCGACACTGGTGAATACCGATAACCAGGCGATCGAGGTCAGTTTCAAGAAGGAGTCGGGGGCTGCCGGGCAGGAAAATAAGCAAACTCCGCGGACTGTCCAAAAAGCCGCCATCGGTTCGATCATCATTTCAAGCACCCCCCCCGGCGCGGACATCATCGTGAACGGGGAAAAGACGGATTTGAAAACACCGAATGTCTTGAGCGGGCTTGATCCCGGCACATATACGGTGGAACTAAAACTCAAAGGTCACAGAACGGTATCGAAAGAGGTCGCCGTCGACAAGGAAGCCCCGATAACAGTCGAAATGGACCTGGAACGCATATCCGGCTTCATTGTCTTGCGGATACGGCCCACTGCACTTGTCTATTTCGAGGATACCTCGGTGATCGAGTTCGAGGAAAAAGTGGCCCACCCGGTCGAAACCCCGCGGGTGAAACCCCTGAGGGTGGAAGCGGGCACGCAACAGCTGAAAATTGAAAACGAAAGCCTCAAGATATCCGAGACCGTCACCGTCACGGTCGAAGAGGGGAAAACCCTAACCATCGATTGGGATCTCACCAAAAAACAACCACCCGAAATCTTAAAGGAGTAGCTGATGAGAACCACCGGATATATCATCACCATGCTCGCAATCACATCATTTTTTTGCGCGGCAATCCAAGCACAGGGGGGCGCCGATACGCCGGAATCGAGAAAAGAAGCGCAGATGAAATACATGAATGCGAAAGAACTCTATGATCAGGGAGAATATGAAGAATGCAAACAGCTTCTTGATTCATATATCTACGAATTTCTGGAAAAGGACATATTCTACCCGGTCAGCGTCCGGTCGGATATCTATGTGCTTCGGGCTATGGTTTCATTTGTTTTTCTGACCGAAGGTTATCAGGAAGAGATTAGATTTCTCTTTCTCCAGGCGATACGTCTCGATCTGGGCCTCGAACTCGACGATCCTACCGTCGTGCCACCCAGACTCATCAAACTCTTTAATGAAGTTAAAACCGAATACCTCGCCAGGTTCTCACGAACGACAAAACGGCACAATATCGGTATCATTACATCGCTTGTTAAACACCAGGATACCCTGCTTTCGATCATTCAACCGGGGCTTCATTACGCTTATAACCTGAGTGAGGATTTCAGCCTGGTCCTCGATGCACGAGTTCAGCTGACGGCAAGACTGCTCGAAAATTTCAGCGTTCAGGGCGGGATCATCTGGATTCCGGAGTTCAGGATAGAACAGGTCGTTTTCGGGTTATCGACATATTATATCTTTTCTCTGGACAATTATCTTGAAAACGACCGCAATTACTATGGCTTTACCCATTCCCTCGGTCTATGTGGCCACGGTGAAGTGATCTGGCGTATAGGTCTGGGACTTGCCGCAGAAGTCGAGATCGTAAGACTCGATCTGATGCTCGGTTCAAAAACGTCCGAGATTACTTCAGGCTATGATTCGATTGACATTATCCCGGATATGCTGCGGTTTTTATTTGCCAATTTAAATATATACCTGTTTTTTAACTTTTAAGAGGAGACGAATATTCATGATCGATCCCGATGCACCTGTCACCAATCCCGATGATTTCTTCGGAAGAACGGCTATCATCAGACGGATATTTTCCCGTATCGGCGCCGAGAGGCCCCAATCGATCGCGATTATCGGCGGAAGAAAAAGCGGGAAAACATCGATTATAAACTATATATTCAATGAGAAAATCAGAAACGAGCACCTCAAACAACCGGATAACTATATCTTTTATCTGATGCATTCACAGGAGCATGCCTCGGAACGGGCCGAACACTTCATTTCAAAAATAATCGGCAGCGCCTCACCGGATATGGAACCGGATACGAATCAGTATGCGACGCTTCAGAAAATAGTGCAGGATATTCATCAGGCGGGGAAAAAACTCATTCTCCTGCTCGATGATTTTCACTTTGTCACCGGAAACAAGGAATTCCCCCTGGAGTTTTTTTCTTTTTTACGTTCACTGGCCAACAATTATAATGTCGCATATGTAACCACATCGTTTTTGGAACTCCAGAAATTATGTGTCGCCAAGGATATAGAAGAATCTCCTTTTTTCAATATCTTTACCAATTTCGCCATTGGCCCGCTTTCCGTGCAAAACGGCGCAATACTGCTTCAAACGATCTCCGGGATCGAAAAAGAGGTCGCCGATAACATCATATCGTGGGCTGGTCCCATCCCCTATATGATCAAGCTTATCGCTTGCGGATATGAAAAAAATCCCGCTCTTTTACAATTGGATGAAAACCATTACGAACAAAAATTATTGCCCGTCATTTCCCCATACTTCGAAGAAATATTGACAATATTACCGAAAGAAGCCTCTTCACCGCTCAAGCACATAGCAAAAGGAAGGCAACCCGATCAAAAAGACGTTCATCTTCTCCGGCCTTTGATCCGGCATGGATTTCTTGTTGAAGACGATGAATTGTTATCTCCTTTTTCACCTGCTTTTCTCGCTTTTCTCAAACGAAATCCGGCTGCCGGGCTTTTCAAGGGGCAGAAATATTATTAACCGCCAAAGGTACAGGAAGCCATGAAAAATATCGAAGAACTGTTACGACAGAGACAAGCATTACTCGAAGAGATCGACGGTGAGATTCTCAAGGAATACACCAAACCGATTACCCTTCTCTTTACCGATATCGTGGGTTCAACCCATTATTTCGAACGAATGGGCGATATCGCGGGAAGGCAGATGATTCAGACCCATAACGATCTCCTTTTCCCCATCATCGAGAAGTATGGCGGCAAAATCATCAAGACGATCGGCGACTCGATTATGGCAAGCTTCGAAGACCCAGTTAAAAGCATCAGATCCGCGATCGAGATGCAGACCGCCCTCGCCTCACATAATGCCACAAAGCACGAAAATCAGAGGATACAGGTCCGGATGGGGCTTCATTTTGGAGAGGCGGTCGTCGACGACAGGGATCTCTTCGGTGATATGGTCAATACATCCGCCAGGGTCGAAGCCCGTGCCGGAGCCGCCGAAATCCTCATCTCCGGATCACTAAAGGAAAAAATAGCGGATCAGGATTTCCCCCTCGTTTTTCTGGGTAAGGATTTCGTAAAAGGAAAGACGAAGCAGATCGATTTCTATGTCGTGAACTGGGACAACAGGCCGGAAGAAGATATAAGGAAATCATGGAACAGCCGCATGCAACCAGCCCAGGCTGTAAAAAAAGCCGTTCCGCTGAAGCAGAAAGTCGTCATAAGGAAGCCCGTCGATCTGCAGGAAAAACAGAAAGAGATCAGACCTCTGATGACAAAAGGCAACCCCTATCTCAACCGTGTGATGATCCCCCACCCTGATATGTTTTTCGGAAGGAAATCGGTGGTTAAAAGAATCCTGAGGCGCATTTCCTCAGAAAGTCCGCAGTCCGTCTCGCTTGTCGGCGAAAGGCGGATCGGAAAATCATCGCTCCTCAATTATCTCAACTTTCCTCAAACAAGGCTGTCCGGAATGGAGGAGGCGCAGCAATACCTTTTTCTCTTCATTGATTTTCAACAAATGCGCGCAACGGACGAAACCCAGGTCATTACAATGATTTTTTCCGCCTTGAAAAAACAGATGGGAAAAGAGATAGAGATAGTATGCAAGGAAGACTTTGACGGGTTACGCTTTCTCTGTGAACAGATAACGGAAAGCGGGTATAAGTTTATACTTTTTCTGGATGAGTTTGAATCCGTGACAAAAAACGAACATATCGGCCCGGCATTCTATTCATTCTTTCGATCCCTTGCCAACAATTACGCCCTGGCCTTTGTCACCGCTTCCGGGAAGAATTTAAAAGACATGTGCGTATCGCACCAGATATCGGATTCTCCCTTTTTCAATATATTCGCGGTCCATCACATCGGTCTTTTTACGACGAACGAAGCCCGTGAATTGATAGAAAAACCCTCGGAACAGTGGGGGATTCCACTTGCCCCTGTCTGCGACAAGATACTCGAACTGGGAGGAACGTACCCTTTCTTCCTCCAGATGGCCTGTTCGGCCTGGTTCGAATATCTTGATTGTGAAGGATGTGACGCCGAAAATTTTGTAAGGAAAACCACCCCCAGGGATGTCACCGATATGTTCAGGGAAGAGGCAACACCGCATTTTGAATATGTGTTCGAAATGTTATCGGATGATGAACGGGACATATTCGGCAGGATAGCAGGGGGAAAACAACCTGACGGGGCTTCTCCTCCCGCCGAGGCACTGGAACGAAAGGGATATATTGTAAGAAACGAAGATGATTCGCTTGCCTGTTTTTCCGCCGAGTTTGACCGGTTTATAAAAAAGCAATTCAGATGATATATGGGTGCGCATCCTCATGCGCGTTCAATTTTTCAACGCTTGTGAAAGCGATAACACCGGCGGCGCGAGGAAGTCAGGGACGCTCGAGTTTTGCGGCTTATTGACGTATATCACAGCCCGGCGTAACAGTTTCTCGACGGGCTATTCCTACTCGAGGACAATCCTGTTTCTTCCGAGTTTTTTGGCCTTGTACATGGCCTTGTCCGCACGCTGAATCCAGGAATCACGCGATTCACCGGTACGATACTGTGCGATTCCCATGGAGACCGTGACATGAACCTCTTTCCCCGCACAATTAATCGGATTTTCTTCCATTTCCCTCCTGAAGCGCTCGCCGATGATAAACCCCTGTTGAAGATTGGCCGAGGTGAGTACCATATAGAACTCCTCCCCCCCGTATCTGCCCGCATAATCATACTTTCTGAGTGATTTCCTGAGCATATCGCCGAGGGCTTTGATGACCATATCGCCAACCTGATGACCGAAATTGTCATTGATATTCTTGAAATGATCGATATCCAGCATAATACCGGTCAATGTCGTACCCGAACGTACCGAACGTTCTATCTCTTTGTCGATCTGATCGAATAGACTCATCCTGTTAAGAAGACCGGAAAGCATGTCGAAGCGGGCGATTATTTTCAATTCCTTGTTCGACGTCGTGAGTTCGACATTCATTTTCTTGATCGTTTCATATTCCTTTTTCAGTGTTTTATGCTGATCGAGTACTTTATTGGAAAATTTTTCCTTTTCAATAACCGTTTCTTTGAGATGTTCGCGCTCGCTGAATAATTTCTTTTGGCTTCGTAACCTGATCACTGCCGCCTTTATTCGACGCTGGAGTTCGATCGGCGTTATGGGTTTATGAATGAAATCATCTCCCCCGACCTCGATCGCCTGTTCGAGATAGTGATCCTCCGTCAGACCGGTAATGAGTACGATTTGCATTGGTTTCGTATTATAACGCTTTCTGATTTCCTTGCAGACCTCGTATCCGGTCATCCCGCCCATCAGGATATCGAGGAGAACGATATCGATATTTTCCTTTTGCATAACGGCAAGAGCGCCGTCCCCGGAAGGGGCCGTAAAAATGGAATATCCTTCTTCCCTGAGGATTTCGACCATCTGGTCGAGATATTCACTCTCGTCGTCGACTATTAATAGATTTACCCTTTCCATTGACACTAGTTAAAAATCTATAATAAAAATTTCTTCTGGTCAACTTTTATTGGAGAAAAATAAATTCGTATAAACACAGTTTAACCCTGAAAAACACACCCAAACCGGTGGAAACGCCATACCTTGACATTGTACAATAAAGAGCGATATAGTGATAATATCAATCATGAACAGACGACAGGAGGAGGGAATATGGGCAAAAAGAAAAAAGTGATATTAACGAATATCAGTCCGTTCGCATGGGAACATCCCGCAGACAGGGCGACCCTCGCATCGCTGCAACAGATTCCCGCGCTCGATATTTTATTACAGAAATTACTGGGAATCGTCAGCGACAAGGCCTTCCGTCTCATCGCTCTGGGTTCGGCTGTCCGGGTGAACGCATATCAATTTCCCCGCTACCATACGCTTTTACAGGAGGTGTGCACCACACTCGATACCCCATATCTTCCCGAACTCTATGTTGCCGAGAACCCTTTCATGAACGCAGGTGCACTCGGTTATGAAAAACCATTTATTATTCTCAACTCTTCAATCGTCGAAAAACTCACGGACGAAGAGGCCGTGGCCATTCTGGGGCATGAGGTCGGTCACTGCATAAGCGGTCACGCCCTCTACAGAACTCTTCTTATATTGCTTATCAACCTTTCCCTCTACCTTCTCCAGCTGCCGATTTCACGGATGGTCATCGAGGCGATTATCGCCGCCCTGTATGAATGGTTCAGGAAAAGTGAATTGAGTGCGGACAGGGCGGGACTCCTTGCCGTGCAGGACCCCAATGTATCCTATACGCTGCTTATGAAACTGGCCGGGGGGACCAAGGTCGAACAAATGAATATTGACGAGTTTTTCAAACAGGCACAGGAGTATGACGAAGGGGGTGATATCATCGACAGCGTCTTTAAAATACTGGTCCTTCTCAGGCAGACACATCCGTTTCCCGTATTACGGCTTACCGAATTAAAAACATGGATCGATCGCGGCGATTATGAAAAAACACTCGGCGGGGAATACATCAGGAGAGAAGATGAAAACAAGGAGGATGTCGTCAATCGATTGAGAAAGGCGGCCGAACAATACACAGAAGATATGAAAAGATCGAAAGACCCCCTTGCGAGCGTTCTTTCCGAGCCGGTTGATAATATCATCAAGGGAGTAAATAAGGCGGTCGAGGATATCGGTGATTTTTTTGACAACATGATGAAAGGATTCGATACCGGAAGGGACAAAGAAAAGGACGAAAATGAAAAAGAAAAATAGACACCCTGATGCAGATCATTCTTCAATACCGGGCGGGTATCGTCTATAATTTCATGACTCAGGCAAATAAAGTAACAATACTGCGGATCATTCTCTCACCTGTTTTTTTTATCCTGTTTTTTGTTATCGATGTGTGCTCCGCTGCGACATGGTTCCTCTTTATCATTCTCTGGATACTTTTCATCGCTATTGAACTATCCGACCTATTTGACGGTATACTTGCCCGGAGGCGAAACGAAGAAAGCGAACTGGGGAAAGTGCTCGATCCGTTTGCGGATTCATTCAGCAGGCTTACCTATTTCATCTGTTTTACCGGAATGGGATTTATGCCCGTCTGGATTCTGCTTGTCCTCGTCTACAGGGACATCACCGTTTCCTTTATCAGACTTTTTATCGCAAAAAGAGGCATTATGTTCGGTTCCCGATGGTCGGGCAAGATTAAGGCATGGTTTTATGCCTGCGCGGGTATTACAGGTATGATATATTTTTCATTACGAAAGCTATTGATGTTTCCTCAAATCAATGACATAGTGACATGCGTAAAGGAAATTGTGTTTATATTGTGTGCGGTCATTGCTGTAATTTCAGTGATTGACTATTCATCTGTTTTCTGGCAACATATAGATAAAAAGATTAAGTAATTTTTTCCGGTAAATTCGGGAAAAACTACTCAATTATAGCAAAAAACCACTTCCGAATGAGATGGTTTTCTTAATATTAATGAACCCGCCCTGAATAAAAGGGTGATGTAATGTTCATTACCTCTTGACGTGCGGCCGTTTTTTTATATACATTACAATTCGGCCTCTCAAGGCGTTTGATCTTTGGAAATATAGAGGGAAGGGAGAAACAAGAGCGGGTTATGAGTCAAGAAATCTGCTACTCGCAAGAGTAGTGGACAATA
>JAFGHO010000052.1 GCA_016930085.1 Spirochaetales bacterium | reverse complement strand
TAAATGTCAAAAAACAGTTTGCTTTTTGAGAAAAGCGCCAAAACCCGGCTTAAATATGTAAGTCACTCTATAATAAACAGATAACAACCATTTCAATATGAACTCTTGTAATTGTGAGAAATCCGGGTTAAACCGCGATAAGCGGCCCGGCAATCGCAGTTGACGCAGCGATTTCTTTATGGTAGAATAATTTGTTGTTCAAAGAAAAAGAAATTTTTTTATCGGTCCATTTATTAAAAAAAACGGAGGAACAAATGAAAAAAATCTTTTATCCTGCCATCGTGCACAGTATGATATCTTTATTTCTCTGTTTCACTTTTTCAGGGTATGCCCAGGTAACGCTTGTTAAAACCATTGATATAAACAAGTGCGGTTCCTGTTCACGGATGCTTATCGGAGATGTCAGCGGAAACGGCCGCTACGATATCGTGATGATGCAGCCGGATTATATGAGCGACGACCGGTATATCGGACACCAGGTCGCCTGTCTCACCGCATACAGTGTCGATACGGGGTCGATGTTATGGCAAACCGGAAGCAGGGAATCCTCGTCATCAAGCGGATCGGATATTCCCGCGCAAATATACGATATCGACGGGGACGGCTATAATGAAGTCCTTGCCGTGATGAACGGCAGGTTTACCGTCATCGACGGCCGGACCGGTTCCGTGGAAGCGACCTATTCACTCCCCCACCCCGACGCCCACGACACGATTGTGATCGCCAATTTCTCCGGTAATGACCGGCCGCGGGATATACTGCTCAAAGACAGGTACAACCATGTATGGGCGATGGACGGGGACTGGAACCTGCTCTGGACACATACGGGGAATACCGGCCATTATCCCTGGCCGTATGATTTCGACAATGACGGGAGGGATGAACTGATGTGCGGAAACGATCTCCTCGACCATGACGGAAGCGTTATGTGGCATACCGATATGCCGGACCACGCGGATGGAATCTGGGTCGCCGACATCGACATGAACCCCGCAAACGGGATGGAGATCGTCTGGGGGGGAAGCGACACCGCTGTCTTCCACTGGACCGGAGAGATGATGTGGCGTAACAACGATACCATCGAGTCGCAGAACGTCATTCCGGGTGATTTCCGTACCGACCTCCCCGGCCTGGAAATAGCGGGACTTGACCGGATCGACCGCGGAAGCCCCGGCCAGGACGCGATATTTCTCATCGATTCGGGAGGAACCACCCTTTACCGCGAAAACAGAACACCGGACGGATACGGCACGATCGTCAACCTGATGGTCGACTGGGATATCGGCAGGGACTATATCGCCGCGTGGCGCAGGGGAAGCAACACGCCATGCGGCCTGTATGACGGAAACATCAATACCGTAGCCGTATTTTCATTCAATGAATATCTGATGAGTGCCGATTTTTTCGGCGACGAACGGCACGAGGTGATCATCTTCAACACCGTTGAAGCGAGAATCTATTCGAACGGTCCGTGCGACACATCGATACAGCCACCTGGACGGCCGAAACCACAACCCAAACGCCTGTATAACTGGACCAGGTACTGGGGCGGGGAATATCCGCCCGCAGACGCGGCAGGCAGGGGAAACACGACCCCCGGAACGACACCCCCGCCCAATTCAGTCTGCGGTGATACGAATAACAGCGGCACCGTCGATATTGTCGATGCCCTTTTATGCGCCCAATATTACGTCGGCCTTCAACCTCAGGGGTTTGCCGCGTCAGCGGCCGATGTGAATGGAAGCGGGAGTATCGATATAGTGGACGCCCTATTAATCGCCCGGTTCTACGTGGGCTTGATATCGTCGCTTGATTGTTAGGATCGAAAACGGCAACAGGACTTTTTCAAAGTGAGATCCCGCAGGTGTTTTTGTTACAATCGAGCCGTATACCGGAGGCGGATGATATGTCCAGTGAGACGGCCATGCCCCTTTTTATTCGAATGTAATGAGGGTCTGCGCGGCTTTCTGGTTTGCGAAACTCAGCTTTATCCAGTCGGCGGAGCGCTCTGTTTTGGAAATAGTAACTTCGTCGATCGAACCCGTGAATTGCGTCACATCATACCGGTTTTCCGAACTGACGCCGATACTCAAAGGACAATCTCTGCTTATACTCGCCGAAGACGCCGCGGTTGTGTTTGCATAGTCCCCGTCCTCGTAAGCGACTATATCGCTTCCGATTCTCATGCCGACGACATAGTGCCACTCCCCGTCCGCGATATCGCTTGAACCCATGACCGCAGACTGGACACCAGAAACATATATTTCCAAACTCCACCTGGCATCGGTATTGGCATCGTGCAATACAAGATTATACCCCGAGCGCGGAGCCTCATTATCCTCTTTACTCAAGATCAACGGCCATGTAAAGGCCGCTGCCGCCTGTGTGGTTTTAACCCAGGCTGAAACCGTGAAATTCCGGCCGCTTCCGAAATCGAGATCACCCAGGTTATACGGGACGTTCACGTAATCGGGGAACTCCGCGAATTCCTGTCCCTGCCCGACCACGCCGTCTTTCACCGTCGCGGCGGTGTAATCGTCTCCGTGGTAGACGTTGTCCGTCGAATCGTTATAAAGGGCCGCGCTTCCGGTTCCCGCGGCATCCTCGGCCAGATGCCACACCCCGGCGAATCCGTTTGAGGAGTCGAACACGCAGGACGGACACATTCCATCAGCGACACTACCGTCGATCACATCGTCGTAATACATCGTGATGTAATCGGAATCCGAGTTTCCGTGAACGACCGGGACGAGTACCCATACCTCGGCGTAATTTCCGCCCTGATCCCATCTCTCGATTTCATAATCAAGCCAGGTTGTTCCGTCCATATCGAGAAACCGGATATCCGGCGCCCCGGGTCGTGTCGCATCGATAACCGCTTGATCCGTGATACGGACTAAAACGGGGAAATCACCCACATCCCCGTCGACATCCGCCCCGTCCGGGGTCGTGTCGAATTTGATCTTCACGCTGCCCGTGAAGTCCGTTGTTTCGTAGACGGTGCTCGTTTTACCGGCATTTTCGTGAAAAGGATTGTAGAATGCGATATTGCATGCATTGAAAAGAAAGAGAAGGACGAAAAAGAAAAAGACACACCGCTTGTCCCCGACCATATAACCACTCCCTGTAAAACACCCGGCTTTACCATAGAAGCCGTTTTTCTATCATCCGCCAGTCGTTTTTATAATTAAAGGTCTTTACAAGTTGTGATCTTTTTGACGATATATAACTGTTTTCTTCTATTGTATAGTATACTGCATTCGCTTTGTATATTCAAGGTAATACAAAAAGGAAACGCATAAATAACGGGACCCGTGGGCCCCCGTTTTCAATTACCGGTGAAATGTCAACGCCACCTGTCGTGGATAAAGAGGTGTCCTCATTATATTAATCTCTTCCTGACTCTATTCCTTTTCCCATACATGATAATCGCCGGGATTACCTCCGTCATGCCAGGCGATATAATTGGCATTCCAGTCGAGCGTGCTTTCAAGCTTCGAAGCGGTGACATTCAACAGTCTTGCACACAGCAGAATGATTTCACTCCGGGGAATTTTCCCCTGATACTTTTTTTTTGCCAATCCCACCAGTGCCGTACATAACCAGGAACTTGGATCTGTCCTGTGATGCCAGTAATTGAGCGTCGAATATAACGTCTCAAGCTCATGTTCATCGACTCCGTATTCCTTGCCATTATGGGTAACCGAAGCTCTTTTGTTGAAATTATCGAGCCATTCTCTCACGGGGTTTTTTCGCTTTTTTTCCATTTCCGCATTAAGCATAATCAATATCACCCCGAAAATCAATATCGGTCTGATTACAACTCATGACGGGTTCCGCGACAGCCGCCGATACGGTGAAAATGACACGGAGGGCCGGTCCGCAATATCGCCGCACGCAAAACGCACTCATCCCTTTATTATTCTGTTCGCGACGAGTGACGGGACCGCCCCCGGATGGCGCAGCAATAGATTTTTGAGTGACTTGTAGCGGGAGTAGAGGTTCAGGAGGGTGTGGTACCGTTTCACCTCACCGGAAGAAAGATGCAGCGTCCTCATCGACGCGGCGGAGAAATAACCGTCGCTTTCCATCGACCGTTCGTCGACGATAAG
The DNA here is from genome assembly GCA_016930085.1 of Spirochaetales bacterium. Classification (NCBI taxonomy): domain Bacteria; kingdom Pseudomonadati; phylum Spirochaetota; class Spirochaetia; order Spirochaetales; species Spirochaetales bacterium. The sequence continues at coordinate 13,487 of JAFGHO010000052.1, read as the reverse complement.
ATTCATTGTCTTCGCTTTCTCATGCAGCCCGCTTCCCCGGTACGGGGCCGCCATACTGAACTGGACCTCGTCGAACGGCAGACGTCTCGCGAGCCTGAAGGTCTCCCGCAGGGTCGATGTCGATTCGAGGGGGCTACCGATCATGAAATATCCGTACACACCGATTCCCTTTTCCTTGGTCAACCGTACCGCCCGTTCGATCTGTTCCGGTGTAATGCCTTTATTGATATCGTCCAATATCTCCCGATTTCCGCTTTCAATACCGTACATGACAGTGACGACCCCGGCCTGCTTCAATGATTCGAGCATTTCACCGTCCACGCTGTCGACCCTCGAATTAATGGCGATCTTCACCGTTATCCCTTTTTCCTTCAAGCTTACGCAGAAATCCAAAACGAATTGTTTCCTGCACGTGAAGGTATCGTCGAGTATGAAAAGACCGCCGAGTGAATATTTTTCGACGCAACAGCCGATCTCTTCCATAACGTTCGCGATCGAACGGAAGCGCACCCGTTTTCCGAAAATGGTCCTGAGTGTCGGCTGGCAAAACGAACAGTCATGGGGGCATCCCCGCGAGGTTATTATCGTCGTCGCCCGTATATTACGATATGAAAATGTTTTCTGGGTTCCCCCTTTGAGATAGTAACGCATGGGCAGCAGATCGCGGGCCGGAAAAGGAAGCGTATCGAGATCGGAAACCGGCGGCCGGTCCGGATTATGGATTATCGTATTCGTGTGATGATCGCGATAAGTAACGCCTCGAATGCCGGAAAACGCGCCGGAAGGAGATCGTCCTTCATTATTATGCAAAGCGGCGACGATCTCGTGGAACGTCACCTCACCTTCTCCTCGGACACATGCGGCAACGGGAAACCGTTCGAGGACATCCTCAGGAGTGACCGACGAATGCGGTCCGCCGGCCACAATCGGTATATCGGGAAATGCGCTTTTTATTTTTCCCATGACACGCCCCGCCCGTTTCAGGTAAGGGGTCATCAGATACATGCCGAATACAACCGGCTCGTCAAGCGTCGACAACGCTTCATCGATGTCCTGAAAGGTCATATCGATAATCGCCACATCGTCTATGTTTTTGGAAAGCAGATAGGCCGCAATGTAGGCGAGTCCCAAGGGGGGTTGATAAGAGATGGCGGTGCGGGGATTGACTAAAACGACCAGTGACGCATCCCCCTTTCGGACGATCTTTTTTCACTCGATTGCCGGAATGCCTGCATACGACAATAACTATATACATTAGCCTTCCCTGTTGCAAGCACAAGGCCGGTCGGGTTTGATTCATATATTTTCGCGTGATCGAGTATAATGTATACCCAATGCGTGCCAGTTATATACTGTAATTTTCTTTCATAATCGATTATCCCGGTATTGTTTTCCACATTGCAGCGAATTATACTTACAATGATGTAAGTTTATAGCAGGAGGGAGAAACCATGGTAAAGGAGAGAAAACTTGAAGAGATAAAAGCGAGAATATCCAATCAGATCAGAAAAATGGCTTATAACGGTTTTAAGATTGTCCTTTTCGAGTGGAAAGAAAAAAATCTGAGAATCCACACCACCGACAACGAAAATGTCATAAAAATCGCGAGTTTCTTTCAACGACGGTTTCCGGGCTGGTTGAGTACAATCAATGTTTCTGTATGCGGAGATTCGAGGGTGATGCGGATTTAGCATGCCCGGCGGTCGGGGACGGCACCGTGTGATAACCGTTTCACACCATACAGCCGTACATCAAACACCCTTTCCGGCTCGACTCGTGCCGCCCCCGTTTTTCCCTTTGAAAAAATCCGGCCGCAGAGAACCTTCTCCGGAAGCGGCCGCCTTGTTGACGAAATAAGCCTGAAACCGTCGAGGGCACCTTCCGGCGTTCGTTTTCCGATTCCGGTAAAAGACTGTCATATATTATGCAAAAAGTATTGATCTTTGTTTTATATATTATTAATATTAAGAACGATTATTATAATGACATCGAAACGGAGAAAAAGCAAACGGCGGGACGGCATTCATGAGACGGTCAAATTCAGCACAGAACATTCCGCCGTATGAGGCGATTGCCGTCCCCAGGGAGAGACCGTTGTGAATGTCTTTCGAGACAGGGTTAACCGTACCGGTTAAGAAAAAAAATTAAGGAGGACAATTATGAGTAAAGAAAGTAAATGCCCTGTTACCGGCGCAATGAACAAACCGACAGCCGGTCAGGGAACATCGAACCGTGATTGGTGGCCGAATCAGCTTAATCTCAATATTCTTCATCAGCATACACGGGAATCGAATCCGATGGATAAGGAATTCAGGTATGCGGAAGAATTCAAAAAACTCGATCTCACCGCGGTAAAGCAGGACCTTTATAAGCTGATGACGGATTCGCAGGACTGGTGGCCGGCGGACTGGGGTCATTACGGAGGACTGTTCATCCGGATGGCCTGGCACAGCGCCGGAACCTATAGGACATCGGACGGCCGCGGCGGCGCAAATACGGGAAATCAACGTTTTGCGCCTATCAACAGCTGGCCGGACAATGTCAATCTGGACAAGGCCCGGAGACTGCTTTGGCCGATAAAGCGGAAATACGGCAACAAAATCTCCTGGGCCGATCTGATGATTCTGGCGGGGAACTGCGCACTGGAATCGATGGGATTTAAAACATTCGGTTTCGCGGGGGGGCGGGAAGATATCTGGGGTCCTGAAGAGGACGTATACTGGGGGAAAGAAGATACCTGGCTGGGCGACAAACGCTACAGCGGCGACCACGAAGACCTCGAAAATCCCCTGGCGGCAGTACAAATGGGACTCATCTATGTCAATCCGGAAGGTCCCAACGGGAATCCGGATCCGGTAGCCTCGGGCAAAGACGTACGCGTCACCTTTGCCCGTATGGGGATGAACGATGAAGAGACCGTTGCGCTTGTCGCAGGCGGCCATACCTTCGGCAAGGCGCACGGCGCCGGTGACCCCGCGCTGATGGGCCCCGAACCGGAGGCGGCCCCTCTCGAAGAACAAGGTCTGGGCTGGACAAACAAGTTCGGCACGGGAAAAGGAGAACATACGACCACCAGCGGCATCGAGGGCGCGTGGAAACCCGAACCGACGAAATGGAACAATGGGTATTTCGATATGCTTTTCGGTTACGAATGGGAACTGGTGAAAAGCCCCGCCGGTGCGCAGCAATGGCTTGCAAAAGACGTGAAGGAAGAGCATATGATTCCCGACGCCCACAATCCTTCCAAAAAACACCGGCCCATGATGACCACGGCGGATTTATCGCTCCGGTTCGATCCGATTTATGAACCCATATCACGCCGTTTCCACGAAAATCCGCAGGCGTTTGCCGACGCCTTTGCGCGGGCCTGGTTCAAATTGACCCACCGTGACATGGGGCCCCGTACCCGTTATCTCGGGCCTGAAGTACCCCGGGAAGAACTCATCTGGCAGGATCCCGTACCGGCCGTCGATCATGAACTGATTAACGAGGCCGACATTGCGGCGCTCAAAAAAAAGATCCTTGCTTCGGGTGTATCGATATCAAGCCTTGTTTCGACGGCCTGGGCGTCGGCCTCCACGTTCAGAGGTTCGGATTTCCGGGGCGGGGCCAATGGAGCGCGCATCAGATTAGAACCGCAGATAAACTGGGAAGTCAATCAACCGCCGCAACTGAAGAAAGTCCTGGAGACGCTTACCGGCATTCAGCGGGAGTTCAACAAGGCGCAGTCCGGAAACAAGAAGGTTTCGCTTGCCGATCTGATTGTGCTTGCAGGCTGCGCCGGAATCGAGAAAGCGGCCAAAGACGCGGGAGAGGACATCGAGGTTCCCTTCTCACCCGGGCGTACCGACGCGTCGCAGGAACAGACCGATGTCGATTCGTTCGCGGTACTCGAACCGGCGGCCGACGCGTTCCGCAATTATCTGAAAACGAAATACACGGTGAAAGCGGAAGAATTGATGATCGATCGGGCGCAATTGCTCACCTTGACCGCGCCCGAGATGACGGTACTCATCGGCGGTCTGCGTGTATTGAACGCAAATTACGGGCAATCTTCTCACGGTGTTTTCACGAAAAGGCCGGGTAAACTCACGAATGACTTTTTCGTCAACCTGCTGGATATGGGAACGACATGGCGGCCGGGCGCGAAAAACGGGGATATATACGAAGGCCTCGACCGGAAGACCGGCGAACTCAAGTGGACCGGAACGCGCGTCGACCTCGTCTTTGGTTCGGACTCCCGGCTTCGCGCGATAGCCGAAGTGTACGCGTGCGACGGGGCTCAAAAAAAGTTCGTAAAGGACTTCGTGGCCGCGTGGAACAAGGTAATGAATGCCGATCGCTTCGATCCGGCCTGAGTATTTTAAGGAGACGGTTATGAGACGGCTTTAAGCCGTCTCGTGGCTGTCCATCTAAAATATTGACGGAAAAAAATTAATATAGTAGAATAGCCAACGTCAAAGGGGAGTAGTTTTTATTATATAGTCAACATACCGGTAAAACCCGTTTTTACCTGGCTATATAACCGTTGATAAAAGGTAACGAGACTTTTGGCATAATGATAAAGCAGTGTCTATGTCATTATGCGTGAGGTCTCGTTTTTTTTTATTTCGATGCCGGGAGAAATTGACGTATGGATTTTTTGACGGTTATCGGTACAGCTATCGGCCTTGCCATGGATGCTTTTTCCGTCTGCATCGCGGCCGGCTGTACAATAAAAAAGCCGACATACAGGCATTATTTCCGCCTGGCGTTTCATTTCGGATTATTCCAGTTTTTCATGCCGATACTGGGATATTACGGCGGAATATTGATTGAAGAAATGATATGCTGCTATGACCATTGGATAGCAATGGCGTTACTATCTTTCATTGGCGGTAAAATGATATGGGAGTCCTTTAAAAAAGAAGACAGGAATAATGACGACAAAGACCCGTCACGCGGCATCACCCTCATTATGCTTTCAATCGCGACGAGTATCGACGCGGCGGCAGTTGGTTTCAGTCTTGCCGCACTGAAGTCGCCCGTAATAATTCCGGCAATTTTCATCGGTCTGATTTGTATACTGTTTTCTGTAATCGGAGTATTTTTGGGTGATAAAATCGGTTCGAAACTGGGTGTCTGGGCGGAAAGAATCGGCGGAACGATACTTATTGTCATCGGACTCAAAATATTAATAGAGCATATGTTCTAAAGAATATATGGAATATAAAAATAACGTCGGACGATATCTATGACATGGGCGGACGATTTGGCAAAAACGCACGGCGCTGCATCAAGGAAGCACGCGATGAAAATGAAAAAGACTGATTTGACCGAAGGTTTCGTGGCTTCGACATTACCACAAGAGATTGATGAGAATATAAGCGTCTATGACAAGGAAAAATCACTCTGTGATGCCGCCTTTTATCGGAACAAACTATCCCGCTTCTCACAAATATTTTGATGGTGCGTCCCGCTGACATAATTTTCTTCATACGGTCTGTTATATTTTTATCGATATTTTTCCCTATAAACCCCCAGCATCCTTTGAAACATCCTGCCGTGATTGGGATAACGCAAGTGCAGAAGCTCATGCAATACTGTCTCGATACGTTTCTCCGGTGTTTCCTTAAGCAAGGCCGGGTCAAAGGTAAGACGGCCTTTTGAGGAACAGCTTGCCCACTTCCGGCTCATTTTCCGCATGTGGATTTCCTTTACCCGCACTCCAATATCAGCAGAAATTCGCTGTACATTCGCTTTAAATTCGGTAATGCCCATATCACACACTTTTTAGCACCCGGAGTATCTTTTCGACAAGTTCTTTTGCTTCTGCCATGTCATCATAGGAACCGGAGCCTAACAGAACTTTATATAATTCTTTCCGTATCTCCCGTTCATGGGCTTCACTGTCACTGTAGTAAGGATATTGCTTTAAGACCGTAAGCATTTGGTTTGCCTTCTCTTCCGGGGCTTCCACACCGTATGTTTTCATAGTCCAGTAAACCGAAAACACATCATCGGGAATGTCTTTTTCCGCCTGTTCCCGCCGGGCCTGATTGATTTCATTTATAAGGTTTTTCAGTTCTTCAAGGGCGTCAATCGTGTCCTGTTGACGTTTTTTGAAGTTTTCCGCTACTTCCCAGGCTTTTTCACCTATTGAAATAAGATATGGTTGTCTTGTGGATTCCGCCACAGCCTTATTGATAGACTTGATGAGGTTAAAGACTTTTTCAGTATCAGAGGCTTTGGATTCTTCGATCTTTTTTAACAGCTCTTCGTTGATCTCCGTCACTTCGAGGGAACTCTGTATTTTACCGCTTGCCGTATGTTCCTGCACCAGTTTGGCGGTCTTGCGGGAAAACTCCCTGCCGGATACAACCCTGTTTTCAAAGTTTTCTTTGACAGTCCGGTACATTTCCGCCGTCGTCTCATAATCGTCGATAAAGGGACGCAGGAAAGCGTCCGGCGAGATTATGTCATATATTTCCGATAATTCCCTGAAGAAGGTATAAAAATCCTCTCTGACAGATTCCTCCATAAAGTATTCCAATACCGCTTCATACAGCTTGTCTTTCTTTTTCCCGGCAATAATGGGAAGATATGTTTTCCGTACTTCTGCAATAAGTTCTTGAAACCGGCCTTTTAAAAGCTCTATGTCCTCTACAACCCCTTCAATATCATTGGAATCGAACTGTAATGCTTTTTCCAGATTTTCGAATATCCCCACGAAATCAATAATAAACCCGGAAGGTTTCGGCCTGCCGTTTTCGTCTTCATAGGGACGGTTCAGCCGGGCGGTTGTTTGCAGCAGCACATGATCTCTCATGGGTTTGTCGAGGTACATACAATAAAGCACCGGGTCCATACATTGTGTTGACAAGGGGTATTATAGGCCGGAATTCGCTCTTTATACAAGCTTAAAACGCGCCATGTACCTGCTGCCGCGCCGGTCATCCTCACGTTCCCGTCCCCGTATATCGTCTGACGCCGAGGGTCCACACAAGGCAGCCCAGGGCGAACACCCCCGCTCCGACCAGCGGGGTGATGAACCAGGAGACTGACGGTCCCGGGCTCTTCAGGAAATGATTGACGGGCACGTAGGCGATGAAGGCGTAAGGGAGAATGTAGACGAACACCACCTGGAACGGCCGGGCGAAGATGGTGAGCGGGTAACGGGCAAAACGTTCCAGACCCAGGGTGAAATCCATGAGGGAAATATTATAGGTAAGCCAGAAGGCGGTGGAGCTGACAATGATCCGGATACCCAGGAAGGTAAACGCGGCGCCCAGGTACAGGGGGACGAGGCAAAGCATCCTGATTGCCGTCCATGCCACGGAAAGATTGACGGCGGCATAAATGGTGACGAACAGATTGACGGTGAAGTGCCCGATTGCCTTGATGTCGATGACGTCGGAGACATAATAGAACATGGTGTTCAGGGGTTTGAAATAGCAGTGGATGAAATCGCCGCGGTTCAGGTGGCCCCAGAGCGACCAGAACTTGTCGAAGAAGATCCCGACGGGCGCGAAGGCCAGACCGAAAAATCCGTAGAGGAAGAGCATCTCGTAGAGGTCCCATCCGGCCAGGCTGGTAATGGTACGGAAGATCACGAGCAGGGAGAGAAATCCCGATGCGGTGCTCAGCATCATCCCCAGTGAACCCAGAATAAAATCGGTCTGGAACGACAACCGGTCCTTGAGGTACTGCGATGTCAGGCGGCGGTAGATTCGCAAATAGTAGAACAGTCGTTTCACTCAGGTTATCCTCCGCTTACCGTCAGTTTACCCATGATCCGGCGGTGGAAGAGGCGGCCCGCCGCCGTGAAAAAGCCGATCCAGCCCGCCTGGATGAGGAGCATAACGAGGGATTCTCCCGCCGGCATGCCGCCCAGAAGGAGGGTGACCGGGGTATAGAACATGGCCTGGAAGGGCAGGACCATGAGCACGGCCTGTACGCGCACGGGAAAAAACGGCAGGGGAACCACGGCGCCCGAGAGGAACAGGATGATCGTGTCCTTGACGATTTTAAGACCCAGGATCGATTCAAAGGAATAGCCGCAGACGCCCGCCATGAAATCGATGTTGAACGCCAGCAGAAATGAAAAAAAGAGCGAGAAAATAAAAAAGAGAACATTGAGTCCCGGAAGAATGGGGACCCCGAACATGAAGATGATGAAAAGAAGCATGGGCGCCCCGATGAAAATGATGCGGAAGAAAAAAATCCCCAATGATCTGAACATCATCAACAGCTGCAGGTCCATGGGAAGGTAGAGATGCATGACGATATTGCCGCGGCTGATGCCAAGGCCCATTTCCCAGTCCACCCCCGTGCTGATCATGGAGAAGATGGACCCGCTTACCGCAACGTAGGCGAAGGCCTGCAGAAAGGCCAGGCCGTTCAGGCTGCCGCCGCTTCCCGCATAGACGGCCCGCCAGAGATAGTACACCACAAAAACGCCGACCAGGCTGCCCAGGATCCTGAAGAAAAAATCCATCCGGAAAAAGAGCGAACCGATGAAGGTGTTGCGGATGAGAGCGATGTACCTCCTCATGCCAGCGCGCCCTCGTAAGCCCTGATAATGACCTCCTCCAGTGAGATTTCTTCGATCTTGACGTCCTTTACCTGGTACGTTTTAAGGCAATAGTTCAGGACGTCGATAAGGTTCACCTCGTCCTGGTTCAGGGTGAGGCTCACCCAGCCGTCGTCATTCGGATTGACCGCGATCGGTTCCCGGCAGGGGAAGCGTCCATGCACCGTCCCTTCCAGTGATTTCCTCTCTTTGCCCGACAGGTTCATGATGTCCAGGCGCAGCGTTCGATAGGAACCGAAGGTTTTGTTGAACCGCGCCGTGGGCCCGTCGTATATGATTTTCCCCTTGTCGATGAGGATGATGCGCGGGCAGAGGTTTTCAATGTCGCCGATGTCGTGGGTGGTGAGGATGACGGTGGTTCCCAGATCCCTGTTCAGGGAGCGGATAATGGCGCGGACGCTTTTCTTGACCGAGACGTCCAGCCCGATGGTGGGTTCGTCCAGAAAGATGAGCCGGGGACTGTGGAGGAAGGCGGCCGCGATGTCGCAAATGGTTTTCTGGCCCAGGGAAAGCTTGCGCACGGGGGTGCCGTAATATTGCTTCACGTCGATCAGCTCGTTGAACCGGTCCAGGTTCGCCCGGTATGTCTCTTCCGGAACACCATAGATATCCTTGAGGACTTTAAACGATTCTATCACCGGCAGGTTCCACCAGAGTTGGGAGCGCTGCCCCAGCACCACGCCGATATTGGCCACGTACCGTCTTCTGTCCCTGAACGGTGTGAATGAATCCGCCGTCACGGTGCCTGCGGTGGGCTTGAGCACGCCGGTGAGCAGCTTGATGGTGGTGGATTTACCCGCCCCGTTCGGTCCGATGAACCCGACGATTTCGCCCGTGTCCACGGAAAACGATATGCCGTCAACCGCCCTGACGGTCCGGTAATCCCGGGAGAAGAGGTCCCGGAACGCGCCGGCCAGCCCTTCGTGCCGGTTGAGCAGGAGGAAGTGGCGTTTGAGGTCAATCACTTCTATGATCTTTTTCTTCATATCCATGGTTTCAATACCGGCGGAAAATACATCAATCCGATCTCCTTATAGCGTACGAGTCCAGCCTTCCGCCATCCGGTTCCGGAAGGGATTGCCGGTACAGAGAAACAACAGACATATTTTTTATCCATTTTTTCCAACACTTTTCAGGAATTTATAATCCCTTTCCAGATTCATCCGGATGACATGTTCAATACATCCGATAAAATCCATGATGCACCCGCATCTCAATGAATAATAAACGGTCGTTCCTTCTTTTCTGTCTTCAATAATACCCGCATTCTTTAAAACAGACAGGTGCTTGGACGTCGTGGACTGGTCGATCCCGATCATTTCGGCAAGCTCGCAGACGCAATGTGGTTTTCCCCTGATTTTCTCGACGATAAACATCCTGGAAGGATGCGCCAGGGCTTTCAATATTTTTGCACGGGCTTCACTTCTGTGTTTTTCGTTTTCGGTCATGATAATTTCTTTATGGCTAAATTGCCAGAAATAGCATAATAAGTCAAGAGAATTCTTGACAGAATATTTATCTTTGGCTATTTTACCATATAGCTATGGAATCGATCACAATACTGCCGCCGATAAAAGATCGAGAAATTGAAAGGAGACATTACATGAAAATACAAATACTGGGAACCGGATGCCCAAAATGTAAAAAACTCGAAGAGAATGCACGGAAAGCCATCGCGGAACTCGATGGTGACTTCGAGATTGAAAAAGTCACCGACTTGAACGAGATCATGGAGTACGGGATCCTGATGACACCGGGTCTTGCGATCGACAACAATGTAAAAAGCGCCGGCAAGATACTGACGCCCGAGCAGATCAAGGATTTCATACAAAAGGAAATGCAGCATGACTGAAAAATGGTACAGGCATCCGAATGTGAAACTGCTTATTCTTGCGGGAATATTCCTCTTTGCTTTTTTTGTTCCCTTTTCACACCCCAAAGTAAGTTCGGCCATACAGGAATCCTTCCTGATGCTGGCCGAATACGCGCATCAACATGTTCTTCTCTGCCTTGTACCGGCCTTTTTCATCGCAGGTGCCATCATGGTGTTTCTGAACCGGCAGTCGGTGATAACATACCTGGGGCCAAAAGCAAACAAGGTTGTCGCTTATTCCGTCGCTTCAGTCTCCGGCGCCGTATTGGCCGTTTGTTCATGTACGGTCCTGCCTTTATTCAAAGGAATCTATAAAAAAGGCGCGGGAATAGGCCCGGCCGTTTCATTTCTTTATTCCGGGCCGGCCATCAATATCCTGGCAATCGTCCTTACCGCCAAAGTCCTGGGTGCTGAAATCGGTATTGCCCGCGCCGCCGGAGCTGTGATATTTGCATTTGTTATCGGTTTTTCCATGCACCTGATTTTCAGGAAAGAAGACGAGAAAAGATTAACCGATGAGAAGATGTTTCATTCCTTCGAGGATGACGGAAGGCCGTTATGGAAGCATGCCGTTTATCTGTTCTCAATGGTCGGCATCCTTGTTTTTATCAACTGGGCGCCATCCAAAGGACAATTGCCTGTCTGGGACTTTATTTTCAACGCCAGATATTTTATAACAGGTGCATTCGCGATTGTTCTTGTTGTTTCTCTTTTCCTCTGGTTTAAAAAAGACGAATTAAAGGAGTGGGCGGCCGCCACAAGGGATTTCGCCTTACAGATTCTGCCGTTGCTTTTCGGCGGCGTCATGGTCGCGGGGTTTCTCCTGGGAAGACCGGGGCACGCAGCCTTGATCCCCGAAGAATGGGTAGCAAATCTTGTGGGTGACAACTCGCTGCTTTCCAATCTTATTGCCTCCATTTCCGGCGCTTTGATGTATTTCGCCACGCTGACGGAGGTACCGATCATGCAGGGACTCCTTGGTGCCGGTATGGCCAAAGGGCCGGCGCTTGCGCTGCTCCTCTCGGGACCGTCTTTGTCGCTTCCGTCAATGCTTGTCATCGGGGGCGAGCTTGGTCTTAAAAAGACATTAGTTTATATCGGTCTTGTCATTGTCGCCTCGACGCTGGCCGGTATTGGATTCGGGTTTTTCATCTCCTGCCGCTGACCACGCAATTTCGCAGTCCCGAGAAATCACCGGAGGTTAGTGGTATATGTCCATCCGGTGGAATCGGAAATACAATCTCGCCGTATCCTTCTCTGATATATATGTACCGATTCTTCGTGCGAAGAAGGCGACTCAACATGAAAAATGTATTTTTTTTATGGAGCATTGACAACTTGTAATTGTTCGTCTTTTATGGTAGTTGTAAAGTCACTGGTTTGGTAGTAAATCGATGTAAAGAATACCTCCCCGAAGTGATGCTGAACCTTCGTTCGCTTACAGAGAGGATAAAAAAACGATGACCTGTCATCTGTATTTTAAAAAATCATGTGCATGCGTGTACGTATCGTTGTTTCGGCCGACATTGCTTCAATACAAATCTCAATATCAGAATATATTTTTTTGTAATTATTCAGGAGGTAATCATGTCTGATTCCCACGAAGAAATTATTCTCAAGGGCGCCGCGGTCTGGAACAAGTGGCGCAAGCAAAACAAAGGGCCCCTTCATTTTACCAAGCCCTTCTGGTATAACTGCCCCTGCAAGGATGGAAAGCAGGGAAAGGGTATGAACAAATTGGATTTTTGCACAATAGAATTGTCGGGCGCTTCCATTCATAGTGCATTCGCCGAGGGTTTGAATATTCAAGATGCGGCAATAACCGATTGCCTGTTCGAGGAAGGTGATTTTTCCCGGGCGAATTTCAGCAATACGATATTTAAAAACACGAGATTCAACAAAACCATACTGACGGATGCCGTTTTCAACGGGGCGTCGTTTATTAATTGCAATCTCAACAGGGTGAACCTGACTAATGCCGAATTTTGTCTGAAAGAAATAACGGAGACGGTCGTTTACGGCGTTTCCGCGTGGGACCTGAAGACCTGTGATGAAATGAGGCAATCCAGATTGATTATCGAGCGCACTTATGACCTGTACTCCGATATTATCGCGGCGGGGAAAATTCCATTGATGGTAGACGATATCGAACTGGCCCAGTTCATATATTACCTCTCCGACCACAAAAAGGTGCGAAATCTCCTGAATATTCTGAATGCGAGGGGGGTCCTTCTCCTGGGGAGGTTCAGGGACGGCGGACTGGAACGACTTTACAGTATGGCGGCCTGGCTGAAGAAACGGGGATATACGCCGATGATCTACGACTTCGAGCGTCCGGATATCCTGGATAATACGGAAACGGTTGTCACCATGGCGGGTTTATCTAAAATGATCCTGGCGGACTTATCGGGACCGTCGGTACCTCACGAACTGCACGCAATTTTCAGCAGTTTCCGTAAACCAATAATCGCATATTGCGATAATAATGCGTATAGCATGTTTTCCGAGCTGAAAAGAAAGAATCCATATGTATTTGAAATCAGGTATTCAGATAATGACGATTTATTCATGAAGATGGAAGCCAATGTAAAGTATGCCGAGGAAGCCTATTTCAGAATAATTCAGGAACTGGCCGAAGCCTGAGTATATATGTTTTAACCCTCCCTATGGAGACACCATGACGATTTCCGAACTGAGGTGGAGGGTGCTTTTTATGAGTTTCAGGTGTGGGTGAGTCGGATGGCATGATTTAATCAATGTATGGTTGGCTGGTATTTTAACGTGTCTATCGAATAAAAATATCCCGAATTTGGATTAAAAAAACTCAGATTTAGTATACATTTAGTATAAAACCAGGTCTGGTCACTCATATGTGAGGTTATTAAATGCGGTTTTCACATACAGTTTTAATTATAACTAACTTGTTTCAATATAGACAATTATATTAAATGTTAAAAAACAGTTTGCTTTTTGAGAAAAGCGCCAAAACCCGGCTTAAATATGTAAGTCACTTTATAATAAACAGATAACAAACATTTCAAT
>JAFGHO010000051.1 GCA_016930085.1 Spirochaetales bacterium | reverse complement strand
TGTTTCAATATAGACAATTATATTAAATGTCAAAAAACAGTTTGCTTTTTGAGAAAAGCGCCAAAACCCGGCTTAAATATGTAAGTCCCTCTATAATAAACAGATAACAAACATTACAATATGAACTCCTGTAACTGTGAGAAGTCCGGGGTAAAGATCTTAACGGCATCAAAAAGGCGGTAATGCCGCGCGCAGAAGAGATCATGTCAAGGGGTACGATTGTTCGAGACGATTGAACGTATCCTTTATCGAAAGAAAAATCGCTCGGTAATCCATTTTTTTCTTCTGCTTTATTCCTTCCGTGACGAGACCGGCCGCATCCGAGAGGCTTTTTATCCGTAATTCCAGGGCGGTTCCCTTGAGCGCGTGGGCGGATTCGAACAGGGCTTCGAGGTCCCCCGTTTCGATCGCTTTTTCAATCGGAATCAGATATTCTTCCTTTGCCGCAATGAAATCCTTGAGTAGTTTGAGCACCAGGCCCGGTTCAAGCCCCAGTTCCGTCGCGGTTCGTTCACAATCGTATATACCCGTATCCATATACCCTTCCTTTATCACTGTTTCATGTCACATCAGCAGTTGTACGGCCTCCATGAACAAGTGTACGGTACCGTTGTATCGTTTTCCAGATTTTTTTTTCGATAATATACGGGAAGTACACTCTTTTTATTGGCTTACGGTGTGCCGTATAATGTTCCGATAATAACAATGCGAAACCTGTCCGTAAACGGGGAAAAAATACACGTGGAATTATCTGTTTCGAACCTTATCCATCTGGAAAAAATGTCACTCATGGGCCAGCTTCTATCGGGGATCGTTCACGAACTTTATCAGCCCCTCAACTCGATGGCATTGATCTGTCAATCGCTTCTCAGGAAGATCAGAACCGGTGGACCGGCGGACGAAAACATCACCGGTGATTTGAGAGACGTCCTCGCCCACATCGAGAGAATGAGCGATATGATCGACCACATGAGATTCTTTTCCCATAAAAATACCGGCGGAAAATCGGTCGTCTCCGATATCAACACAATCATACGGCGGGCGATATTGTTGACCGAACATCAATGCACTACCGGTAATATCCATTTACTCAGGGAACTGAAGGAAAACAGCCTTTTCGTTTTCTGCGATTCGATTTTGCTGGAACAGGTGATCCTCAACCTTCTCTCGAACGCCTTTTACGCGGTCCGGAATACGAAGAGGGAAAAGAGATACATACGGGTGCGAACGAAAAAAAAGGACAAAAACAAGATCGTCATATGTTATGTTTGCGATAACGGCACCGGTATACCGGCCGAATACCGCTACGATATTTTCACTCCCTTTTTTACGACAAAACACCCCGGCGAGGGAACGGGATTGGGACTACATCTTTCCAAAAAGATCATCGAAGATCACAATGGAACGATTAATATCTCAAGCACCCCGGGTGAAGGCACCACCGTGAGGGTAATACTTCCCCTCGCGGAATAGAAAGCGAGATAGATGTCATGGATAAAAAAAACGTACTCATCGTCGATGACGACAAACTCATCTGCCGGCAACTGGAAAAGGAGGTGTCGCGCCAGTTTTTCAACACCTATGTCGTTCATAACGGAAAATCGGCCCTGGATCTGTTTTACACGACGGAAATCGATATAGTGCTTCTCGATGTCAAACTCCCCGACATGAACGGCCTCGATCTTCTTTCGTTCCTCATACAAAAAAAACCGGCGTGTGAGGTGATTGTCGTTACCGGTTTCGGCAATCAGGATATCGCCATTCAATCATTACGGCGCGGGGCGATCGATTATATAGAAAAACCGATTTTGGGAGAGGAACTTACCGCGGCATTGGGAAGGGCCGAAGAGCGGCAGGACAGAAACAGTAAACTCTTCTGCAAAAACAAATTGCTCGTAATCGATGACGACAGGGAAGCGGCGGATCATCTGACAAAAACCCTCACAAAGGAGGGCTACGACGTATTCCGCGCGTACAGCGGACGGGAAGGACTCCGGATAATCGAAGAACATAAAATCGATGTCGTCCTTACCGATATCAGGATGCCCGATATGGACGGCATCGGGGTGCTGAAAGAGGCGAAAAAGCGCTATCAGGACATCGAGGGGATCATGATAACCGGATACCGTGAACAGGAACTCGCGATCCAGGCACTGCGTGCGGGGGCTATTGATTATATCGCCAAACCGATACACCTCGAAGAACTCCTTTTTTCAATCGACAAGGCGATCGAACGGATCAATCTCAACAGGAACGCGCTTTACAGAAACAGGGAACTTAAAATATCGGCGGAGATCATCACAAAAATGAATGAAGAACTCGAACACCGGATTATCGAAAAGGCCAGGGAATTGAACCGGATACAGGCGCAGCTTTTTCAAACATCGAAACTCGCTACCCTCGGTGAAATGGCGGCCGGGCTCGCCCATGAAATCAACCAGCCCCTCGGCGGTATCGCGCTCGTCGCTCGACATGTGAGAAAACTGAAAGAAAAAAACAAACTGACGGATGAGGAACTTGACAGCGGGCTGAATGATATCGAAACATCGGTTAAGCGGATGACCAGGGTGATCCAGCATATCAGAACCTTCGCGCGGCAGGACACACTCAAATTCATCCGGCTGGATGTCAACGAGACAATAACCTCCGCGTTGAGTCTCCTCGGAGAACAACTCAGACTGCATGAAATATCGGTCAACCTTTTCCTCGACGAGAGGCTCCCCACGATTATCGGAGAGCCGTATCAGCTCGAGCAGGTCTGGATCAATCTCATCACCAACGCGAGGGACGCCGTCGATACGGTCCGGGAAAAAAACAATTACCGGAAGGAAATAACCATTACCACATCATATGACGGAAAACAGAAAATGGTCACCATAGTTTTTTGCGACAACGGGATCGGCATGTCCGAGGATATTCTCCAGAAGATATTCGAGCCCTTTTTCACGACAAAGGAAGTCGGCGGGGCGACCGGATTGGGCCTTTCGATAAGTTACGGCATCATCGAGAGTCATAACGGAAACATATCCGTTTCCAGCGAAAAAGAGGGAAAAACATGCGTCACCGTACTGCTTCCCGAAGGAGAAAAAGAATAATAATCTCCCATTTCACGCTCCGAGTGTACTATAATATAAAAGGGAGTGGTCATCATGGCAACGATATTGATCATCGACGATGAAGAAATTATCAGGGAACGCCTTCGGAAATTACTGGAACTCGATAATTACTCCGTGTGTACCGCATCAAACGCGGAAACAGGTCTTTCCGTCTTTGACCGCGAAAAACCGGACATTGTGCTTCTGGATATAAAGATGCCGGGAACCGACGGCATCGAGGTGTTGAAACGAATAAGGACGAACGAAAGCGGGTGCGAAGTCATCATGATTACCGGACACGGCGGCGTCGATTCCGCGATACAGGCATTGAAAGCCGGTGCCTTCAGTTATATCCAGAAACCGATCGAATACGACGAACTCGAAATCGAAATAAAAAAGGCCATCGAAAAAATCTCCATGCGCAAAAAACTCGCCGAATCGGTTGCCGCATTAAAGGCGAGTGAGCTAAAATACAGAAGCCTCGTCGAGAATCTGCAGGAAGGCATCTGGAGTATCGACGGCGACTATTGTACGAGTTTCGTCAATTCGAAATTATGCGACTTGCTCGGTTATGAAATGCGGGAGATGCCGGGTAAACCGATTTCGGCGTTCACTGACGAAACCGAGTACGCACGGCTTCTGGCCCTGTTCGAGAATGCGGACGACACATTACCTCGATCCCCGGATATTATGTTGAGAAGGCGTGACGGGTCCGCTATTTACACGAATATCGGCGCCTCCCCCCTGATCGACACGGAAGGGATAAAAACCGGATACCTGCTCGCCGTTCAGGATATCACCGACAGGAAAAAGGCGGAGTTCGAGATGAAAAAGGCCATGGAAGCCGCCGAATCAGCCAGCCGAGTAAAAAGCGAGTTTCTCGCCAATATGTCCCATGAAATTCGCACACCGCTCAATGCCATTATCGGTTTTTCGGAACTCCTCAAGGACGATGTGACGGACAAGGCGACCGGAAACAATTATCTCGAGGCGATCATCGAAGGGGCCCGGTGCCTTCTCACCCTTATCAATGATATACTCGATATTTCGAAAATCGAGGCCGAACAGATAGAACTCGAATCGATCGAATTCGACCTGCATTACCTGAGCAGGAATGTCTGTTCGATGATATACCCGAAACTCGACAGGCATGCCGTCTTCCTCCGTTTTTTTTATGAAGAGGTTCTCAACAAGACATTCAAAGGGGACCCGACCAGGCTGCGGCAAATCCTTCTCAATTTATTGAGCAACGCTTCCAAATTCACGGAAAAGGGTGAAATTATTCTTTCGATCAGACGGGGGAACGGGAAGGCCGCACCGCCCCCCCGTGACGCCGTATCGGGAGAAATGCCTGCTTCCTCCCCACAAAACGGAAAAGACAAACCCGGACTCATCCCCATCGAAATATCGGTCAAAGATACCGGAATCGGCATTCCCCTGGAAAAACAGCGTGAAATATTCGAATCCTTCAAACAGGCGGATTCCTCGACGACGAGAAAATACGGGGGAACCGGGCTGGGGCTTTCGATCGTCCGGGCATTGGTCGGGAAAATGGGTGGTACGATACGGCTTGATTCCGAACCGGGAAACGGCAGCGAGTTTATTGTCTCCGTGAAACTCGAAGAAGTACCGCATCCGAAAAAGGCCCGGATTATTCCGCTTCACGATGAAGAACTCGCCGGGAAAAACATCCTCATCATCGACAACAACGAAAAATCCGACGCCATCCTCTCCGCCTATTGCGGGGAAGCGGGTATGAACATCATCAAACACTCGAGGTCCGGCATTGAAGCGATCTCCTGGCTTAAATCCGCAGGGACGCTTCCCGAGGTGATTCTCTCCGATATCATGTTGCCCGATATAAGCGGGTACGATATCGCTTCGCGCATCAAAGGAGATACCCGCCTCGCTTCGATAAAACTCGTCGCGATAACATCCGATGCCACACCCGGGGCCACGAAAAAAGCGGGCGAATCCGGTTTCGACGCGTACCTTCCGAAACCCGTATTGAAAAAGGATCTGCTTGAACTGATAAAAACGACACTGGGCGATAAAAGCGGGGACGGGGGACTCGTGACAAGGCACACCTATCGGGAAATTTCCTTTGACGACCTCGATGTTCTGGTCGTCGAGGATAAAAAACTCAACCGGAAATTCATGCGTATCGTCCTCGAGAAACTCGGCTGCCGGGTCGATGTCGCTTCGAACGGAAAAGAAGCGATCAGGATGATAAAAAAACGCGAATACGATCTGTGTTTCATGGATGTCCAAATGCCCGAGATGGGGGGAATCGAAGTAACGGAGATTATCAGAAAAGGCCTTGATAAATCCCTCCCGATTATCGCCCTGACGGCGGCCGCTTTGAAAGAAGACAGGGAACGATGCATCGCGGCCGGGATGAACGATTATCTGGCCAAGCCGGTTGAAATCAGGATATTGAAAGAAAAAATAGCACGATGGCGGCGGAAAAAAAAGAAAGCCGAACGCCCTTTCAGCTAACCGTTTCGTTCGGCATACCCCCGGCATAAGTATTTTATTTCATACATCTCATACTTATCCTTATAAGCATTATATCCATTCCACTAAATTTTATTCAGGTTTTACCTTATTGTAAAGACGCCTTTGGCTCATATTCTTTATCCTTAGGTTATCATTTTTGCTGAAATGGCGTTATTTCATTTAAATTTTTTCTTTAAAGGGAGGTGACATCCATGAGTGTATTCAGAAAGTTCAAGGTAAGCAACAAATTATTTTTTCTGATCGGTATGCTTTTGATATTCATGGTGGGAGTAAGCACGTTCGGCATTTATATGCTCATGCGGATCGGCGACGAAATAAAGGAGATCGCGGAGGAAGATATTC
>JAFGHO010000050.1 GCA_016930085.1 Spirochaetales bacterium | reverse complement strand
TCCGCTGCTCCCCTGCCAATGAAGAGCGCATCATCCCGCCCTCTTCCGGCACCTACACCTTTACCGTTTCCTGTGACGGCGTTTTGCATGATTCGGCCGTCATCCACGTCGGAGATCTCCCGACGCCCCCGCCCACACCCCCGCCCCCACCGACACGAAGCAAACTGACAATTCATACCGCCTTTTGCAACGGGTTCGGGGAATCCGGTCAATTTATTCAGGCCGCCCAACCGGGATTCGTAAAAGTGCTGAATGAAGTCGGCTGGGTAAAACAGATCAAATCGGTCTCCCCCAATACCAGGGTAATCGCGAGACTATTCATACCGAATCAGCCGGCGGGAAAAGAATGGGACGAAGCGGACGCACGGGCACAGGCGCAACTCTGGTGGAACCAGTTCGGGAATACGATTTTGAACAATCCCGATGTCGATTACTGGGAAGGACTGAACGAACCGGGTGTCGGAAGCGAAGGCGCGATGGTGTGGTACAATGCTTTTGAAGTCCGCCGTGTCGAAATTCTCGCCCAGCACGGCAGAAAGGCCTGTATCGGCAATTTCAGCCAGGGCACCCCGGATGTCACCAACCCTGCCATCATTCAAAGGTTTTACGAAGCGATCGATGCGGCAATGGCACACGGGGGAATATTGGGGCTTCACGAATACGACGCCCCATCGATGATCGGGGACGGATGGCACACACTGAGGTACCGGAAATTATACAATCAATACCTCATACCGACCAATCGCGTGATCAATGCCGTTATTACCGAATGCGGCATCGACGGGGGAGTCATCGGCCACGGCGGGGGGTGGAAAGATTTCACGAACGCTCAGGACTATGTCGAGCAGTTGAAATGGTATGACGACAATCTGCGCCAGGATGCTTACGTACTGGGCGCCACGATATTCTGCATAGAGATGTTGGGCGGATGGGGAAGTTTCGATATTTGCGGCGAGGCAAGGGTACTGCTTCAGAATTACTGCCGGCAGTCGAAGTAATAACGAAAAAACGCCCCCGAGGGCGCTATATCCGATGAAGGCCTGTCCGAACATTATCGGACAGGCCTTTTTTTACCTGCCAAAAGAAAATCACAGCCGGTGTATGCCTTCTGCGGCATATCCGGTGTCCGGTATATCCCATGGTATAAGAAAATATACCGATCAGCATATAATTTTTTCGCACATAGTGGTCTATGAATAAAAATAGATGAGAAAATTGAAAAATAATCGTCGATCGAAAACGTTTCCCGCGATACTGGCAATTATTGTTACCGGTATCATTGCTTATTCCTGTCATTCCGGTTTACAAAAAACGGCACCATGCATTCAGAATGGCCGTATCGATACGGGCGATTGGGAATTCGAGAAGGACGGGATAATCGACCTGACGGGGGACTGGAAATTCACATGGATGCGGGACGATCCCGATTTCACCGGTACGGATTACGATGATTCGGCATGGGAAAATTTCAAGGTGCCGGGCAACTGGAATGACCGGACGGGAGAACGTTTCGGGTATTGCTGGCTCCGTTTACGGTTGAAAAGCAATTCGAAAACCCCCATCGGCCTATACTGCAAAATGAGTCTCACTTCATCCGTTTTCTATGTCAATGGCAAAAAAATCGCGGAATCCGGAAAGGCCGGCGATACCAGAAAAGGGTCTGTGCCCAGATTCCTTCCTGTCATCATTCCCCTTCCCCCGGATACCCGGGAATACGTCATATCCTGGAAAATATCCAACTTTATCAACAATTTCGGGGGACCTTCCCATAGTCTCAAGCTGGGAACGATGAACCAGTTGACGCGGCACCTGTGCATGGATATTTTTCAATACGCGGTTATTCTCGGTATCCTGTTTATGATGTCCTGCTATCATTTTGTTCTCTGGCTGGAACGAAAGAGTGACAGGGCAAGTCTCTATTTCTTCGTTTTCTGTATTATATGCTTCGTGCGCTATTTGAATTTGAAAATCGATGTGATATTACCCGCGACACTCCCGCATATTTTCAGCGTCCGGCTCAAACTGGAAGGGATATCGGTCATATGGGCCTTTCCGGTTTTTATTTTATATGTGAAAGAGCTTTATACGATAAGGTGGCCCGCCGTATTCAGGAATACCGTCCGCGCCGGCCTCATCTTTATCGTCCTTGAAACGATATATATCCTTATCGTCCCGGCATGGATCGTTGCCGGAATGGTCTTTGCCTTTTACTTTACCATAGCCATATATTGCGGATATATATTTTATATACTGATGAAAGCCCGTCGTACCGCGCAAAAGGAATTCCCTTACATTTTCGGGGGATATCTCATTTTTCTCTTTTTTATCGTCTATAATGTCGTGACCGTATTCATACGATCCCTGCCCTCGAATCCGGACAGTGTTCATTACGGCAATATCGTCTTTCTCGTTCTCCAGTCGATAATCCTTTCCAAACGATTTTCCCGTGCCTTTAAAACAGCCGAATACCTCAGCCTGAATCTCAAAAAGGAAGTCGAAGCCCGTACAAAGGAATTACATAGCATAAATACGCAGCTCAAGGAAAAAGACCGATATAAAACAGAGTTCTTCCAGAATATCACCCATGAACTCAGAACACCCCTGACCCTCATCCTCGGGCCCCTTGAGAATTTGATGAATACCACATCGGGGCTTCCGGAAAAGGCCGCCGGGTTGATCTCGGGCGCACGGCGAAACGCTTACCACCTGCTTAATATAATCAACCAGGTCCTCGACCTTTCAAGGATAGACGCGGGCCGGATGCAGCTTTCCCCCGAGTATTTTGATTTTTCTTCATTAATGGCATCGATTCGTTCGTCCTTTTCTTCCCTGGCTTCGAGCAGGAACATGAACTGGACGGTCAACGTCCCCGGCGGGCCTGTTTCCGTCTATTCGGACAGAAACAAGATACTCCGAATCCTTTCGAACCTCCTTTCCAACGCATTCAAATTCACTCCGGACGGGGGCTCCATATGTCTGGAAACGGCATTCCCCTTTGCCCCGGAAACCTATCGGACAAAACCGCACGTCCGGCCCCATACTTCGGGAACGCCCGATGAAATGTCCACGGGACTGCTGAAAATCGTCATTTCGGACAATGGGATCGGTATACCGGAGAAAGAACTACCCTTTATTTTCGAACGCTTCCGCCAGGCGGACGGTTCCAGCACGAGGAGATACAGCGGTACGGGGATCGGGCTTTCCATCGTGAAAGAATATATCGGCCTCCTCGGCGGGAGTATATCGGTGCAAAGCGCGCCGGGAAAAGGGACGACCTTCACCATCCTCCTCCCCGCGTTCAGGCGCCCGGCTGAGGAAAAAGAAAACGCTAAAGCCGGTAGCGCCGTGCAATCCGGTTCCCTCCACACGGCGGACGGGGGGGCGTCGGACGGCGGGATCGACTGCGTCCTGAAACCCGAAGGCGGCCCGGTATACGACCATCACCGCTATTATGAGGATGCCGTCTTTGTCCATCCCTTTATCACGCCGGAAACCGGGGCTCGACATGATGCGGTTGAAAGCGGAGGAAGCTCCCTTTCCCCCGGGAAGACGACGGAAGCGGCAAAAAAGAACATCCTGCTGGTAGAGGATAATGAAGAGCTGCTTTCCTACCTGGGAGAAACCATCGGGACCCGTTATAATGTCGTCACCGCGCGGAACGGGAAAACCGCTCTGGAAACGTTGAAAAGCATGCGGCATCCCCCGGATGTGATCGTTTCCGATATCATGATGCCGGTCATGGACGGATGGGAGTTTCACCGTACGGTAGCGGAAATCCGTGAGTACCTGCATGTCCCCTTTCTTTTTCTGACCGCCAGGGTCGACGACAAACTCCGCGGCCTCTCGCTCGGGGCCGTGGATTATATCTGCAAGCCGTTCCTGATCGACGAAGTCGTCCATAAAATAGATTCCCTCGTAAAGCTGAAGGATCACCAGAAACGGGCGGACACGATTCAACTCCGGGAACGGCTTTTCCGGTTTTTCCTGGACGGGGACGGGGAGGAAGAAACACACACTGAAATTTTTGACGAACGGTGCAGGCTGTACAATATCACGGAAAAGGAAAAGCAGATTATCCTGCTCGTCAGGCAGGGGTACGCGGACAAGGAGATCGCAGACCGGCTCAATGTCTCCCCGCATACGGTAAATACCCATCTGAAAAACATATATAAAAAGTGCCGTTCCAATTGCAGGATCGATATGCTGAACAAGTTCACTCATAATTGATCGTTCCGGTAAGCGAAGGACCGCTGAGGCGCAGTGCGTGTGAAAGAACGCGGAGGGCTATTCCCGCTTTATTTCAAAGGTTCCTCCATCAAGATCGAATTCCTTGATAAGCCAGTCATCACTGTCGTTTGCCTGCATCATGATGAGTAAAAGAGAAAAAGAATCATACTGATGTGAAAAAGTCCCCGTCAGCTGTTCCTGCCCTCCTCCGATAGACGTGGGACCGCTTGAAATCGTAATCGTAAACGGCTCGTTATCATAATCGAGCGGGCTGCCTTCGAAAAAAGCGGGGTTTTTTATCTGATCGTACATCGCCGTCTCCTGCGGGTGAAAGTGGAGGTAGATATCACCCCTGCCTGATGTGTTCAAATCGTCCTCGAACATTGAAATCCGCTGTTCGATCGAGACCGGAAACAGATCGCAGGAAGCGAGCCCCGCCATCAGAAGGGCGGATAATGCCAGAAACGTCACAAGGTAAACACAATATTTTTTCATCGATCATTCCTCCTTTCAGGGTAAAAAACCGGGCATCGGATCACGGTCAGATGTCCGCCGCGACGAGATGGGGGACCACGTGTCCGGTATAGGATGAGAGGATCTCACCGTATACCCGGAGAAAGGCTTCGTAGACCGTGTTTCCCCTCTTATTAATATAGGACGTTTTCATCGTCACGTACATCCTTCCGCAGACATAGCGTCGAAGCGACAGCGCGGAAAGAGCATAATAGCGGACATTGAGGTACCGGTAGCTTGTTTCGACCTCGATGGGGAATACCGTCTCCTTGTAATATTTTTCACGCTCGTTCTTCTCGTTTTCCCCAAAAGCTTCGAGTTTCCCGTGTGCCTCGTTCCTTCGGTAGAGACTCTCCTTATGGGCCTCAAGTTCCTCTTCGAGTTTCGCGATGAGGACGTCCATCTGCCTTTTCACCCGCCCGATCGCCTCGACCGGGTCCTTATCGAACTCCACGAGGCGGGCTTCGTTCCACGTTCTGAAATCGAGTTTGCCCCGAAGAACCGGGAACTTTTCTCCGGGCGCCTCGCCGGGCCTGACCTCGACCCCTTCTTCCGCCGCGAGTTCGACCGACTCGCCCGCCGCGCTGACCGCCACCTTCCCTTCGTCGACGGCGATAAGGCTCGCGCCGTCGATCCCGGTAAAAACGGAAAAGGCGGTACCCCTGACCCCCAGCACGGCACTCTGTGTTGTAATGAGGGGGCCGTTTTCGTCTTCGGTGAGGCTTTTCATCTTGAGATATACCGAGCCCGCGAGGCACGAGAGGACATCGGTCTTTTTCCCTTCCTTTTCCGTTTCCATGAGTTTGAATATGGTGTTTTCGTTGATCCGGATCAGGGAGCCGTCGGACTGCACTTCCGCGTATCCGTCAGGACCCGTGATCACCGAATACCCGACGAGAAGCTCGTCGCCTTCGACTGCTTCATACATCGCGCCCTTTAGGTCCCTGATATCGACCTCCCCGTCGGCGTAATCCAGGTAGGAATCCGCCGTACAAATCGCGGGGGTAAAACACGCAAATGTCAAAAAAAGCACAATCGTTTTTTTCATAGCACCGGTCCTTTGAAGCCGTAGAGGAGCGTCCGGTTCCCCCTGCCCCGTGCGGTCAGGAAGATGTACTCCCCTTCGTTCGAGCTGATATGCGACACCACGGCCGTCGGGGGGACGTATTTCCGGAAAAAAACCTCCACCTCCATGGCCGGAGAAAACTCCCGGTAGGTTTCCTTTCCGGTTCTTTCAACCGACGTCACGACCGCGCCCGTGATGCCGAACCCCGACGCGGCGAGGTTGTTCCAGAGTGCCCTCATATCCGCACTCATCATCACGATTTCCCCGTCCAGCAGAAAGGGGGTTCGGGAACGTTCCGCCAGCCCGGCGCCGTCACCGTCATTGATCAGTCCTATAATATCTATAAGCGCCGTCTCCTCCTGCCGGACATTGAGGGTCGCGCACATCGTAAGGGAAAAAAGGAGAAAGAGGGGGAGTATTTTTCTTGCCATGGCAGACTCCTTTTATCGTTAGTCTCTTTAAGAAAAAGTATACTACACGGAAGGCGAAAAATAAAGTGAAACAAAAAAAAGTCGGGGGAAATGTCGCGCTTTTCGAGGAAGGAACGGAGGACAAGACGGCGGCACCGGCCGGTGCCGCCCCTGACCGGCCCGGGCTAAATAACCCGAACCATGATGACGCCCTCGATTTTTCTGACTTTGTCGATGTTTTCTTCCGAAATCTCGCTGTCGAGGTCGATGATGTTATAAGCGTAATCGCCCATGTGCTTGTTGATCATATCCGCGATGTTGATCTTGTTGCCCGCAAGAAGCGTCGTAATTTGTCCGACCATATTGGGGATGTTCCTGTTCGCGACGATGATCCTTTTCTTGCCGGACTGCGGCATGGAGCATGCCGGGAAATTCACGGAATTGGTGATATTCCCGTTTTCGAGAAAATCCATCACCTGGTCGGCCGCCATGACCGCGCAGTTGTCCTCGGCTTCGGGAGTCGAAGCCCCGAGGTGGGGAATGCCGATCACATTCGGCATATTGAGGAGGTTGTCGTCGGGAAAATCGGTGACATAGGCCGCCACAATACCCTGGTCGATCGCCTCCCTGAGGTCTTCATTATTGACGAGTCCGTTCCTCGAGAAATTGAGGATGCGTACCCCCTTTTTCATGAGCGCGAAGCGTTCCTTGTTGAGCAGCCCCCGCGTCTGGTCGGTCAGGGGGACGTGCATGGAAATATAGTCCGATTCGGCGACAAGGGTTTCGAGAACGTTCGCCCGTTTCACGTTCCGCGACAATCCCCAGGCGGAAGCGACCGAAATGAACGGGTCGAATCCCATGACCTGCATACCGAGTGAAAGCGCGTCGTTGGCGACCATCGCCCCGATCGCCCCCAGACCGATGACCCCGAGTTTTTTCCCGATAATTTCGGGCCCCGCGTAACTGGATTTGCCTTTTTCGATGAGTTTGGGAACTTCATCACCTTTGCCCGCGAGCGTTTTTGCCCAGGCAATACCGTCGTAAATCTTCCGCGAGCTGAGAAAAAGCGATGCCAGAACAAGTTCCTTGACGGCGTTCGCGTTCGCCCCCGGTGTATTGAATACCACAATACCCTTTCCGGTGCACTTTTCAATCGGTATATTATTGACACCCGCCCCCGCCCGCGCGACTGCCTTGAGCGACGGGGGAAAATCCATGGTATGCATATCGAAACTCCGGACAATGATCGCGTCCGGATTGAGAATCTCGGAGGCCACCTCGTATCTGTCTCTCGGCAGGCCTTCGAGTCCTATCGCTGAAATTTTATTCAATGTCTGTATCTTGTAC
Source organism: Spirochaetales bacterium (assembly GCA_016930085.1). Taxonomy (NCBI): domain Bacteria; kingdom Pseudomonadati; phylum Spirochaetota; class Spirochaetia; order Spirochaetales; species Spirochaetales bacterium. The sequence goes on along the minus strand of JAFGHO010000050.1, from coordinate 46,136 downwards.
ATGTTGCTTCCTCCTTGTCATGTCGGTTTCTTCGAACTAACGATTATCATGTTCGAATTTTTTCATTACCTCGATGAGTTTTTTAACGCCTTCGACCGGCATCGCGTTATAAATACTCGCCCTCATTCCGCCCACCGAGCGGTGTCCTTTCAGGGTGACCAATCCCCGGTTCGCGGCTTCCTTGATAAATGCCGCGTTCAATTCATCCGAATCCGTCACGAAGGGAACGTTCATGATCGATCTGTCCTTTGGCCGGACGGGACTTTTGAACATTGCCGATTCGTCCAGATAATCATACAGCAGCTTCGCTTTCTCCTTGTTCGTCTTTTCGACCGCGGCAAGGCCTCCCTGGTCCTTTATCCATTTGAAGACCATCATTGCGATATAGATGCTGTAGCAGGGCGGGGTATTGTAACAGGAATCATTGTCCGCCTGTATTTTATAATCGAGCATCGAAAGGGTTTTCTCCGGTGCATGTCCGAGAAGGTCCTCCCTTATGACGACCACGGTAACGCCCGCAGGTCCGATATTCTTCTGTGCGCCCGCGTAGATGATGCCGAATTTCGATACATCCACGGCCTCGGAGAGGATATTGGAGGACATATCCGCGACGAGCGGGACATTCCCCGTTGAGGGAAACGTCGTAAACCTGGTCCCGTAAATCGTATTGTTCGTCGTGATGTGAACGTAATCGGCGTCCGGACTGAAGGCGTTGTCGTCCCAATCGGGGATATAAGTAAAGTTTTTGTCTTCCGATGAGGCGACCACATTCACGGTTCCCAGTTTTTTCGCCTCCGCCATGGCCTTTTTCGACCACGCACCGGTATGGATAAAATCGGCCTTTCTGCTTTTTCTGAAAAGATTGACCGGCACCATGGCAAACTGAAGCGATGCGCCTCCCTGGAGAAAGAGGATCTTGTAGTTCGACGGCACACCCATCACCTCACGCAGGAGTTCGGTCGCTTCCTTGAGTATGCCCGCGAAAACGGAACCGCGGTGGCTCATTTCCATGACCGACATCCCGCTTCCGCCGTAATCGAGCATTTCCTCCTGCGCCTTTTTCAACACCGATACGGGCAGCATCGCAGGACCAGCGGAAAAATTGTACACTCTTTTCATAATAATCTCCTTGTCAAATAAATTTATCATTACAAAGGGCATTACCTGCTGTAAAATGCAGCCGGAGCCCTGGATTGATCCATCAATGTCGAAAGAATTCTGAACTCGCCATAGAGATCACTATTACGAATAATGACCCCTTTTTTTCCTGTTCTCACAATAACGGGTGCGAAATTAATGATACCGCGAACACCACCCTCGACAAGCCTGTCGCATACCTGCTGTGCCGAACCGGCGGGAACCGCGATAACGGCAAGTTCGATCCGGTATGTTTGAACGATTTCGGAAATTCTGTATGAAGGATAAAGATCAATCGTCGTATTGATCATCTCAAGGGTATTAATATTCGAATCAAATCCGGCTTTGATCCTGTAACTTCCCTCGAAAAACTCCTGGTAATTGATGATCGCCTGGCCCAGTCTTCCGAGACCGACGACGCACGCATTCCGCTTCTTTTGCAGATTGAGATGGCGATAGATATGGGCTTTCAGGTTTTTTACATCATAACCGGCCGCCGTATTGCCGATCTCGCCAAGGCGGCTGATATCCTTACGGACCGTATGTGCCTGGACCCCGAGATTTTCACCGATTTCAGGAGAAAACACGGTTGTTATTCCATGACGATTGCAATCTTCCAGATATCGATACATCTGGCAGAGGCGGACGATAGAAAGTTCGGGTATACATTTACCCCTTTCCCTCATATTTTTCTCCATGTATATTATTTGTGAAATCTTTCACAAATAATATACATTGCGGGCGAGGGGAATGTCAAGTTATTTTGTGATTTTTTTCACAAAATATAGTATTTTTTATTTCTATTTGATGATCACACCGCTTTGCCGGAACTCGAAAGAAATGAAAAACATAGAAAATAGACTTCGGTCATTGGGGGTCAAGATTCAGCAGGGTTTAATTATTGTCATATTTTAGGAAAAATTTAAAGCAGCACGCAGTTTTTTAGCGTTATACAATGCATGAGAATGATTATTGGATGTATCGAAGATAAAGCTTTTGCATGCGGATTTGAATTGTTATAGTAGTGCTCAGCCGGCAAGGGGATTATTGGAGTTATTTTTGGTTTTTGTTGAGAAATATGGAAATAAAGTTATCGAAGAATTCGAAAAAATATTTAAGTAATGGAGTATCGAGGAGAAGAGCATACAAGTAAATCCTCGAAGGAATTTACGACAATTGTATATTATCATTCAACATTGACAAGGTCATGATCGACTGCCTACAATGTATACGAGTCATTATTCACCCTTTTGGATACTTCGTCTCCAGAAAACACCTATACCAACCGCAAAAATTGAAAATTTGTGCATGATATGACAAATTCAATCATACATACCACAAAACACTTCGGAATTAATGGGTTACAGAAAATTATCCGTCTCGAGATACGCTGCAAGTTGAACAATATTCTCGAAAAACCCTGCCTTTCTTTTTTTCACAAAAACCTGGATAATCGCGATCCTGTTCTCCATATCCAAACGCCATCGCTGAATACTCAGCGGATCGTTTTCCGAAATACCGGAATTATCGGCAATAGAACCCTGATACACTCGATTCACTACATACTCGGTATCCCATAAGAAATTTTTAACGGCTTTTATCTCCATACCGAAAAGGGGAATGATAATATTTTCTTTTATATCACGCTTTATCGCGTATTCGATCGGACTGAACGGGCGCTTCCCGAGGCAAATGATACTTTCAACAGACGAGTCGCCCCTTTTCCATGAAAGCTTCATCAGGGTTTCCGGTTCGAACCGTAATATCGCTTCCTGAATATCTCTTATCGACTTGAACGGGGAACCGTCGAGGCTTTCGATAATATCCCCTTTCTGTATTCCCACCCTCCAGGCAGGTTCCCCGGGAACGGTATAAATGACCTCAAGCCCCTTTTCGTTTTCCGCCAACGCAAGACCGAGCCATGGATGGATGACTTCTCCCTCCTCGAAAAGACCGGGAAACACCATGTTTACCCAATTATAGGGAATCGCGAAATTAAGGCCTTCAAACATTTCGAGTCCCGCGAAAACGACACCGACCAGATTGTCATTATCATCGAGAAGCGGCCCGCCGCTGTTACCCGGATTAACCGGTGCATCTATCTGCATCACATCGCCCATCTGGATAAATCTTCTGGAAACATTGGAGATAATTCCGGAGGTCAATGTGTTTTCAAGCCCGAGCGGCGCTCCTATCGCGTTTACCTTGTCACCAGGCTCAACCTCGACATCACCCGCCGAATAAAAAACGTAATCCGGGGTGATCGATACCTTTAAAAGAGCCAGATCGAATATCCTGTCGTATCCAACGACTTTGGCCGGCACCCGTTCATTGACATTTTTTGAAAGACGGATATAAAGCCTGGAAAATCCTTCATATTCCGGATCGACTTCGCTCTCGATAACATGGTGGTTGGTGAGCATGTATCCGCGTGAATCGACAAAAAACCCGCTGCCAAGCACGCGATCCGGTATCCCGTACCCCTGTTCGATTTTTATCCCTTTATCCACCCAGATGATCGCCGTTCCGTTCATCATTTCCGCCTTGGTCGTCTTTCCCGATAACAACTCCATGTATTCTTTCTTTACGGGGATTCCAAGACCATTCATAACATCCGATATTTTTTTTATCGCCTTCGTGTTGCCTATCTCTGAGGCGAGGGAAATCATGGTCGCGAAATCTTCGGCGTCACACTCTTCCGTTTCCATAGCCTTGAGGTAGATCATTACGGCAGACGCCCTGTTTCCTTTTTCCACCTCCTCCCCGGCAATCGAAAAGAGAATCCGTTTATACGACCAGCCGGGAAGCAGGTCCGTTTTTCCGATAGTGGCAAGCGATCGATAAAGCGCCGCCGCCTTATTAATTTCTTTTTTTTCGAGATAGTCCCGGAATTGCGCGGCCACCTTTTCATATACCTTGTTCTCCAGGTCTTCCAGCACTTCGTTTCCGATTCCATTATTATTTTTTTTGAGAAAGGCGATATCCTGGAGTGCGTACATGAGTTTTTCATCGTCGATGAGTTTCTCCACATCTTCGATATAAACCTCGGTAAGCGGTTTTACCGCCACGACCGGTTTCCCCTGGGTTCGACATGAAATCAAGGAAAACAATGGAAATAACAGCAGGAACACACCCGCCGGAAACAGCACTCCCACCCTATATACCTCGAGATTCCTCCTCTTGACATGTTTATGATTCGATCCGGTTTGTTTATGAAACCGCGGGTCAGTCATTCCACCACCTCTATATATATATTATCGTTGTATCTGAAAATAAAATATATCTTACCGTTATTATGATAAATACCGGCAGACTCCCGTAATTCGACCTCGAACTCACGGCCCTTTTTACCTATCCAGTAGACACCTTTGGTGCGGCCCGGCTGCACCGATAGCCGACGACCGTTTCTTTCCATGCGTACGAGTTTATCACCGACAAACACGACATCCAGATCGAATTTTCCGTTGTACCGCGTTGAGAAAAGATATTCGGTTTTTCCTTTCTCCTTTCGGACCTCCTTCGCGTCGATCCTGCCGTCACTATTGTAATCCCAGTGGGTTTCATAGAGGGTAAAATCAGCCGAATAATACTGTATGCAATCGGGATGATTATCACTGTCATGATTGTAGATGATTTTATCCAATTTCCCTTTTTTATACACTTCCTCAATCTCATAGATGCCGTCACCGTCCAGATCTCTTCTTCCGAAGGAAGGAACTCCCTTCGAATATTCCGTTATATAATCGTAGGTTCCGTTTTCATCGGTATCGTGTCTGAATACCACATATTTCCCGTTTAAAAGATCCGCCGCCGAAACCGGCCGGCCGCCCTCATATTCATCCACACGGAATGCATTCATCACCGCCGTCCGTTCCGGGGGATATCCCACACCTTTTGCAGCCCGGAGTCTGAACCTTTTTTTCACCGCCCCGGTGCCATCGGTTTTCACCGCTTCGTCGAACATTCTGAGGGCAACGGAAAGGGGAAGAAGCTGATATTCCTTTTTTTTCTCATCCTGCGCATAAGCGAGCGAAACGCAATAGGGATATGTCGAATACGTTCCGGTAACACTCATCTTTTTACCATCTTTATCGTCGAAAAAGGTGACCGAATGCGGCATTCCGTCTCTGAACACGACCATTGCTTCAAGCAGTCCGTCCTGGTTCCGATCCTGTTCCCACAGGGTGAGGGTTCCGTTATCATAATAATACTTCTCTTCAAAAAAGGCGTTTCTGTCGGAATCAAGCACCCTCTCACCTGAAAAATTCTCGACCGTTTCAGTGAAGGCCCCGCTATACGAGGCTTCGGAAAGCTCGAGCGTATAAAACTCATCGAGCAGATCGATATACATCGTCCCTCCGTTTCCGATAAAAAAGGAAACATACCGGTCGATGTCGTCCATCGACGCCCGTAATGCGACAATCGCCGCTTCAGGGTCCGTTCCGCCTGTTTCGAAATACCTCGCGAGTAATTCAGCCTTTATTTCATCCCGGTCGACAAGTTTGGCTTTACGGAGAAGCAGGGACGAGTTATCCGGCATTTTTTCCAATCCTTTGTTTATAACAGTCACGGCAGCTGTATCGTTACCCTTTTTTTTATAATAATCGGCGTGGAGGAGATAAAATTCCGTCTCATCGGGAAAGCGCTTTTCCCCTTCAACAAGTATGTTTATAAGCCGTGCTTCATCCCCCAGCGCGGCATAGGTTTTTGCCAGTAAAAGATATACCACGGCGTCTTCGATCCTGACGTTTTTGACACCAAGAAGTATATCCCTTGCCTGACGGTAACGGCCGATCCTGTAAAAAACCGCCCCTTCCTCGCGCCCGGCAAGTGAAGGTGAACGCTTAACCCATGAATTGCCGGTTATCGCCTTATCAAGATAGTCGAGCCCCTCCATGGTCGTTTTTTGTTCCTTCAGATAGATAACGGCCAGAAGGTAACACGATTCCGAGAAATTGGGAAAGAACTGGAGGGAATTGAGAAGGAGTTTTTCGGCCTCGTTCGTTTTACCGGAATTATATAGTAATTCTGCCTGTTCGAAGTATTGCAGGGCTATCCCTTTGTTATCGGCATGAAGGGCCGTACCGGAGACGGCAAGGAGGAATGCGATACCGATAACGGCTCTCAGGGTTTTTGTTCCAATAGGTATTCCCTTTTTATAAAACATAGTGTGTCAGTTTACAGAATTTTTACGGATGCAACAATATCGTATCAACGCTATTCCACGGCACGTTTGTATTCGAAACCAAGCAACTCACTCACTTCTTCGCCGTCGAGGGTTTCCCGCACCACCAGGGTTTCGGCCAGGAGGGTGAGTTTGTCTTTGTTGTCTCTCAGCATCATTTGCGCCTGGTTCAGGCATGTGGTGACGATGCTTTCAATCTCGTCATCGATTTTTCGCGCGGTTTCCTCCGAATATTCCTTGTGTCTCGCTATCTCTTTTCCCAAAAATATCGGTTCGTCTTTTTGTCCGAACGCGATCGGTCCAAGATCGTCACTCATTCCCCATTCGCACACCATTCTCCTTGCGATCGCCGTCGCCTGCTCGATATCCGCCTGGGAACCTGTCGTCGTTTCGTTGTAGATGAGTTTTTCCGCTGCATAACCACCCATTCTGATGGTAATACTGTCGATAAGCCATGCCTTGCTGCGCGAATAGGTATCCTGTTCGGGCAAAGAAAGCGACATGCCCAAAGCCCTGCCGTGAGGGATAATGGTAACCTTGTGCAGCGGATCTACATTCTGGAGAAGAAAATGGAGTATCGCGTGCCCGGATTCGTGGTAGGCGGTCATCTTCCGTTCTTTGGGAGGAATAATCTTCGATTTTTTTGCAATCCCCATAAGGATCTTGTCCCGCGCTTCCTCGAAATCCTGCATTTCGACCTTTTGTTTGTTTTTCCGCGCCGCGAAAAGGGCGGCTTCATTGACCATATTCGCGAGATCCGCGCCCGATGTTCCGGGTGTCGCTCGTGCGAGTTTTTTAAAATCGATACCGGATGATGTCGGTATTTTTCTACAATGGATCTTGAGGATATCCTCCCTCTCGTTGATGTCGGGCATGTCGATGACAACCTGACGATCGAATCTTCCAGGCCGCAGCAGTGCCGGATCGAGAACATCCGGTCTGTTGGTCGCGGCAAGGATTATCACCCCGTCTTTTGTGTCAAAACCGTCCATTTCAACGAGCATCTGGTTCAATGTCTGTTCCCGTTCATCATGGCCGCCACCGTATCCGGCCCCGCGTGTTCTTCCCACCGCATCGAGTTCATCGATGAAGAGGATACAGGGGGCGTTTTTTCGTCCCTGGTCAAAAAGGTCCCTCACACGGCTTGCGCCGACTCCGACGAACATCTCGACGAAGTCCGATCCCGACATATGGAAAAACGCCACATTCGCCTCACCGGCGATCGCCTTTGCGAGCAGGGTTTTCCCCGTACCGGGCAGACCGACAAGAAGCACCCCAGTCGGTATTTTTGCACCAATTTTTACAAACTTGCCGGGGTTTTTCAGAAATTCAACCACTTCCTGAAGCTCATATTTGGCCTCTTTCTGACCGGCGACATCCGCAAAAGTAATCTTTTTACCCGTATCCAGATATCGTTTTGCCCGGCTTTTCCCGAAAGAAAAAGCCTTGTTTCCACTTCCCTGAACCTGTCTGAACATAAACCATATAAAAAGAAATCCGATCACCCATGGAAGCAGATCAAAGAAGATCTCTATCGGTGAACGGGTAATATTTCCCCCTTCAATTCTTACTCCCGAATCGATGAGGTCGGACATGAGATTTTCGTCGTTATATGGTATGACGGTTCTGAATTCGCTGATTCGTTCATCTTTATATGTACCGTATGTTCCCAGAATGATCCTGTCATTGAGAATTTTGACGGCGGATATCTTCCCCGCCTTCAAGTCCTTGAGAAAATCGGTATATGAAATCTCATTGATAAAATCCCTGTTCTGAAACACCAGAAAAAAGAGGAAAAATCCCAATAGAATGAGAAACGATATGAGAGCTGCACGGTTTCCGAAATTGAATTTCGGCAGTTTCTTATTTGAATTATTGCCTTCATTATTCGTATTGTTATTTCCGTTGCTACTCACGTTCCTCTTACCTCGTCTTACTATATAGTATTGCAGGCAAGCCCCTTTTTGTAAATACCCCTTCCGGTTTTTATTATGGCAAAACGGGAACACAATTCGCTCATTACCGCTTCCCGATGCCGGATTATCGGAAGGTGTTACGCTTGCATTCTGTTATTCAGGAAGGCTTTCATTGCCCCTGCCCGGCAGTTTCGTCACCTTGATGCCCAGGCTGCAGGCCGCCTTTTTCCCCTCTGTTTTGACACCGGGTATGAATCGATTTCGAACACCGGTGCAATCGCCCAGAATCCCGATTATTCCCTTCCGATCCTCGAGGACAGGTATCATCCATCGGTCTGCTTCCGGCACTTTCCATTCATTGAACAATTTTTTAAGGCTTTTTTTCCCCTTTTCCATGTCCATTCTGTCGCCTGGCATTCTCGAACGTACAATAAGGGGATGGTCGATCCTGCTTTCATCAAGATATTCGACATTTTCTTCTTGCGCCAAGGTATTACCGGACATTGCCGTATTTTCACGGATAAACTCTATCATGATATCCGAATCCGGAATAACAACTCTCCTGCGCTTCTCTGCAATAATAAGATAACCTATTCTTTTGGGATAGACAATATCTGATATACAAAAAAGATAATTTCCTTTCCACAAAAGAATAATACCGTATCCCCGCAATATGACGGTTTTTCGTCTGACCGCATGCTCATCCAGAACGACAGATAAAAAATGGTAGGGTAATCGGCCTTTTTTAATCCCCTTCTCGACTTTACCCATCCGGTTAATAACGCGATAAAGCGAAAAAAGCCTTATTTTTTCATGCGCCGAAAGGAATTCCTCACCGTTTATCCTGAAACCGCGGGACACTTTTTCCCACTTCAATCTTGAAGCGGTTTCCCCGTCGAAATAATCATTGAGTACAGCTGTTTTTTCCGAAAACCGCCTGAGACTCGTCCTGAAACCGGGAAATATATTCTGAATGACCGGAATGAGGTTCAACCGGATTTTATTTCTCAAATATCCGGTTTTCATGTTGGTCGAATCGGTCATATATCGGATATCACGCTCTGCCAGAAACCGGATGACATCGGACCTGGACCAATAATAAAGGGGTCTGACAATACTGTCTCTCTTGAGCGGGATTCCATTGAGCCCCGTAATATCCGAGCCCTGAAAAAACCTCATAATGAGGGTTTCCAGATGATCGTCTTCGGTATGACCTAACGCGATGAGATCGGCGTGAATCTTCCGGGAAACCGATTCGAGAAAAAGGTACCGCTTTTCCCGCGCCACATCTTCAATACTGCGTGATTGGTTTGCCGCTATTTCGGCAAGTTCGCCTTGCGGTATTCTTCCAATAAAAAGCTCGAGATGCGAGACTTCAAGGGATTTCCGTATATACGCGACTTCCTTTTCAATTTCCCCGCGGCTTCTCAATCCGTGATCGAGATAAGCGGCAAACAGACCAAGACGCCAGCTTTCCGAAAGTTCCTTGAGGACATGGAGAAGTGCGGTCGAATCCGGTCCCCCTGAATACGCTACCAGTATCCGGAAGCCTTTTTTAACATGACATTCTCCAAGTGCCTTTTCTGTTTTTTCTTTCCAGTTCACCTCTCGCCGCCGTTGACACTGTTCATCACTTCTTCCGGGCTTTTCTCCAAAAGCATGAGGATGCCTTCCGAGGCACACCTGATCGAAGCGGCTATACGGGTTCGATCTTCCTTTCCGGGAACGCCAAGTACATAACGTATAACGTCGCCGCGAAAAGGGGGACGCCCGATGCCGATATACAGACGCTTGAAATCCCGGGTTCCCGCGTGGTCGATCAACGAAGCGAGTCCCTTGTTGCCTGCGGAAGAACCCTTCAGTCTGAACCTGCAGATACCCGGTTCGAGATCGAGGTTGTCACACACGACCACAATATCGTCAATCGACGCCCGGGCGTAGCGAAGCACGTCACCCAAGATTATGCCGGACCTGTTCATAAACGTCAGCGGTTTGACAAGGACGATCTCCCTGCCGTGATATACGCCTTTTGCCCTGATGTAGGACTTGAATACGAGTTTCTTCAGTTTCACGCCGATTTTCTCGGCAAGCGTATCGACCGTCTGAAATCCGACATTGTGCCGGGTTTTCATATAGGTTTTGCCGGGATTCCCCAGCCCGATAACAACCAGTGGCAGAATTATTCCTCCTCCGGCTGCTCCTCTGCCGCCGCTTCAGCTTCTTCCCCGATCGCCTCTTCTTCTACTTCGACTTCCTTCACCTCACGTTTGCGCGCGACCGTACATACTACCTGATCCGGCGCGTTTAAAAAACGGACGTCCGTAATTTCGGGAAGGTCGCGGACATGTATCGAATGGCCGAGGATGAGGTTGGTGACATCGATGGCAATGTCTTCCGGGAGATCTTTCGGAAGACATTCGACCTCAATCTCATGGACAAGCAACTCGAAGATTCCACCCTCCTTCACGCCCATCGGCGTTCCATGGGTGTGAATCGGTACATGTGTTTTCAGGTGCTTCCCTTTTTCTATCTCAAAGAAATCGAGATGCAGGATTTCCTCGGTGACAATGTCCTCCTGAAAATCCTTTACCAGAACTGAATATACATGACCGTCAACCATCAATTTAATAATGATATTCTCCGAAATCACCTTGAATTTCGAGTTAAACTCATGCCCGTCAACGGCAATGGCTCTGGGGTCGCTATGTCCGTAGATAACAGCCGGTATTTTACCTTTTCTTCTGAGTTCCCGGGTATATCCCTTTTTCAGATTTTTACGTTCAATCCCCTGTAACGTTCTTTGCTCCATAGTAAAGCTCCTTATTCGATAATCTTTTCATTCTTATTCTTATAGATTACTGGGACGGCAGGATTCGAACCTGCGAAATGCCGGTACCAAAAACCGGTGGCTTACCGCTTGCCGACGTCCCAATCTTTATTCATTCTTCATCTGCTTCCACAGTTTCGATATCCTGATCTTTTACCTTTTCATACTCGGAGAGTATTCGATTTTGTATAGAACTCCTGCAATCGGAATTGATGGGATGAGCAATATCCTTGAACTCACCCTTTTTCGTTTTCCGATTCGGCATCGCAACGAAAATTCCTCCCTTTCCTTCAATAATCTTGAGATTATGAACGACAAAGCAATCATCGAAGGTCAATGAGACATATGCTTTCAGTTTCCCGTCCGAAACCACCTTCTTGATTTTAACATCAGTAATCTCCATACACATGTTCCTCCAGTTACTATTCAATAGATGCATAATGTTATTATTTCCTGGAACAGGAAAACATAACCAGGATATAATCAGTACCGATCATAATACTACAGGTTGGGGCATTTTATCAAGTGGCTCGACGACAAATACTTTTGCATATTTTTTCATTAATGGTAAAGCCGCCTTCGATGCGGTGGATCTTTCGGAAAAGAGGCCGAAAACCGAAGACCCGCTTCCCGAAATCCCGGTTATGTGAGCCCCCGCCGATTTTATATCCTCTTCGATCCGATTTAAAACAGGAAAACGGTTTTTTATCACAGGTTCAAACGAATTGAAAAACCTCCAGACAGACGGGTGAAGGTCCCGGTACTCCACCGCGATTTCTTCCGGCATCATGCCGAATATATATTCATGGGCATCTTCTTTGCGCGCCTCATCGAGCCAGCCGTATGCCAGTACCGTGCTGACATGAAAATCAGGATAAACGATAACAATATGGAAATCCGATCGGGGGGTTAACGGCATAACGCGCTCACCCCTTCCGGTCACTAAAGCGGCCTCCGCTTTTAAGAAAAAGACCACATCACTGCCAAGACGGGCCGCCAGTTTTTCCAGCACCGCCCCGTCCATGTTTTGCCGGAAAAGCCGGTCGAGACAGAAAAGCGTCGCGGCCGCGTCACTCGATCCCCCGCCCAATCCGGAGCCTTCCGGTATTTCCTTGACAAGATCGACCGCCACACCCGCATTGAGACCCGTTTCCTTCATGAAAGCCTTGTATGCGTGAAAAACAACATTTTTTTCCATCGGGAGAAGACAATTCCCCCTGATGATACATTCGCCGCTTCCCGCGGTACGACGAAACGTCAGGGAATCGTATAGGGAGACCGCCTGAAAAAGACTGATCAGCTGATGATAACGGTCACCTCTCAGCCCCCCCACTTCGAGGTGAAGGTTTATTTTTGCGGGAGCCTGAATGGCGATCGTCTCGTTCATCTGCGGGTATTGTTATCGGGATAGGTGAGCAGACGGCCCAGGTTACTTGCAGTGATCTCCCGGACAAGTTCGTCATCGAGCGACGCCTGATAAAGGGTCTTTACGTGTTTGAGTTGATCGACGGTGAGGTGTCGCGCCCCTTTGAGGTTCGCACGGGATAGATCGGCATCGTCCAGCGTGGCGAGAAAAAAGTCAGCCGAACGCAAATCCGCATCGACAAAAATCGAACCATCAAGCCTCGCCCGGCTGAGATTACAATGATCCATCCTCGCCCTGACAAAATGAGCGTGAGCCATATTCGCGTATGACAAGTCGACCCAGGCAAGACCGGCATTATTCAACACCGCGCGTTCGAAATTGGCATGTGGACAACGCGCGCAAAATCCGTTTTCCCACGATTCCTGTTTACCCTTGCTCAATTGTGCGCCGCAAAGATTGGCCCGTTTGAATCGCGCCCTGTAGAGATCGGCATGAAGAAACAGCGCGCCCTGCAGATCGCAATCACAAAAATCGGCAAAGTGAAGACACGCTCCCATGAACACCGCATCCTTTAAATGTGATCTGGAAAACCTTATCCTCCTCATGTCAAGCGAGGAAAAATCGATATTGTCCAGCCGGGCGTCACAGAAAGAAGTTCTTGCGAGGATTGCCCCATCGAACCGGATCGATGAATAATCGGAGTCTCTGTCTTGATTATTCTCGAAAACGACGATGAATCTCGAATGATTCAACTCTGTATTACTCAAATCCGCGCCCGAAAGATCACAACCGATAAAGCGGGATTTATTGAGTTTCAGATTCCGCAGATCGGCGCCATGGAGGTTCAACCCCCTGATGGCCGGCACCCCCGCACCGAGGTCGCTCAACTGCCTTATAATTCCGGATTTCCGCAAGATCCCCTCCCTGTCGTCCCAAAAACAAAAATCCTTGAGCAATTCACGACAATTGTATATTTTCTTGCGCCGTTCGCGAAGAAGATCGATCGCGAGCACGACAAGAGCAAAAACAAGAACATCAAAAAAAACCCCGTGGGCCCCCGCTATCACCCGAATCCAGTCAATTCCCCGGCTATCCCAAAAATAACGCACATCGAAAACAACAAGAATAAAAACGGCGAAAGAACAAAGCACGAGGGCATATCGGAATGGTGTATTGAAAATCGTACGGAACCCCTCCGCGACCTTCTGCGGCATGGTCCCGGCTATAAATTTGAGTTTTTTTTTCATGAAGAGCTTGAGCCGGCGCTTCATTTTCTTCATTATAATCATGGCGGCCACCGATACTATTGTCGTTCCCCTCTCGGACGGGTTTACCATTGTATCGGCAGAAACGGCAAAAAAGGAAAGTACTCGTTTTTAAATTACATCGTTTTATATACGCTCAATAGTTAATTGACGGATGAGATACGAAAGCGGGCGACAATATAAAAGATTTGATACTATTGATTTTCTTCCCGATATTGCATCGCATCCTTACTTATATCCCTTACGGATGTATCTTTCCAGAGTTTTTTCCTCCATTTGGTGTAGTCACAGTGCTCACGCTGTATAAGCGCAATAAATCTCTCTGCCTCGACCAGCCCCAGATTTTCAATGAGTGTCTTTAATCCATTGTACCTTAAATTTTTTCATTCATATTCCTCCACCAGTTTGATCTCATTTTCTGTCATGTCGTAAAGATCATAGACGGGGCACAGTGCAAATACCTCTTATTTCTCGACATAGTGGCAGCCGCGGGAGGCAGAATTCGAAAGGGCCGACCTGACGATGATTCTCGAAGCGAGAACGCTGTTGCGCAGTTCGATGATTTTCCGCGTCATTTTTGCCTGTTTGTAAAACTTTTCAATTCTGTGACTAAGATAATCCAGATCACTCAATGCCCGGTTGAGCCGTTTCTGTTTTCTGATAATTCCCGCATAATTCCACATCGTGTTCTGGATGTTGAGCATGTCCTGATTGATGAGAATAGGGTCGAATGCTTCCTCCGGCCTGGGATGAACCCAGTCGGGGATACTCTTTTTGAGTTTAACGGGTATCTCCCTGATTGTTTTAACGATTTCTTCCGCCGCCCGCTTTCCGAAAAAAAGCCCTTCCAGAAGAGATACCGACGCGAGACGGTTGGCGCCATGCACACCGGTACAGGCCGTTTCCCCGACCGCGTACAGCCCGGGTATCGACGTCTTTCCCCACAGATTGACCTTGATCCCGCCGCAGAAATAATGGGCGGCGGGGACAACCGGAATCGATTCCCTCGCGATATCGATCCCCACCTCCATGCACCTGGAATATATCGCGGGAAAGCGCTTATCGAGTGAAATGTCTTTTACCGATTGAGTATCAAGCCAGACATAATCGGAGCCTTCGAGTTCCATTTCTCTGAAAATAGCACGTGAAACCTCATCACGGGGCGCGAGACTTTTCAGCTCCGGCTCATATTTGGCCATAAAAAACTCCCCTTTCCTGTTTTTCAGCCTGGCGCCTTCCCCCCGCAGCGATTCCGAAATGAGAAAACGTTTTACATCCCTGTGAAAGAGAATAGTCGGATGAAACTGGACATACTCCGCGTTCACTATCTCCGCGCCGATACGGGACGCCATCGCTATCCCGTCACCGGTCGCGCCGGGGGGGTTGGAAGTGTGGAGGTAGAGATTCCCCACGCCGCCGGTGGCAAGAATCACCGCGGGCGAAAGAAAGGTATGCACGGCATCGCCTTGCTCGTCGTAGACATATGCGCCGAGTACCCTGGTCCATCTGTACCGCTGCTGGGTGTCGCGTGAATTATGCGTATTGGTGATGAGATCGATGACGGTGTGTGCGGGAAAGGGGGTGATCCCTTTGCGGGATACGGCATCCCCCAGCATCGCCCGTTCGATGCTTTCACCGGTCGTGTCTTTCACATGAAATATCCTCCGCACCGAATGGGCCGCCTCCATGGTCCGGTCGATATTCCCGCTATCGTCCCGTGAAAAATCAACCCCCAGTCTATCGACGAGAAACTCCTCGACCAGTCGAGGGCCTTTTTCGGCAAGGAGGGAGACCGCTTCCCGGTTGTTGAGATTGTCGCCCGCGACGGTGATATCCTTACCGAGAAGCCGGGAAGAATCATCCGGTGAGGTCGCGATAATTCCCCCCTGCGCGTAGAAGGTATTACATTCAAAAAGCGACGATTCTTTTGAAATCAGTCCGACACGGCAACCTTGTTCGGCGGCGGTAATTGCGGCAATGAGTCCGGAAATACCGCACCCGATAACGATCAGATCAAACTCATGCGAGTTCCCCATTGTTCTCCTTTCCGTATATGAAGGCTATACAAGCACCCTTATTTCCCCGAACCGTTCTTCTTTGCATCCCGAATCATGATGTCAAGAGAAAAATCAAAGGCGCATACCGATTTTGTAATCATTCCGACGGAGATATAGTCGACGCCCATCCCGCTGACCTCCCTGATCCTCTCCTCATTCATATTGCCCGATGCTTCACACTTCACCTTCCCGCAGCACAGCTCGACCGCCTTCCCGATTGTCGTTGAATCCATATTATCGAGCAGAATTATGTCGACACCGCACCGAAGCGCCTCTTTCACGTCTTCGAGCGAACGGCACTCCACCTCGATGGTAAACCTGCTCCCCCACGCCTTTTTAACCTTTGCAACGGCTTCGGTGATACCGCCGGAAGCATCGATGTGGTTATCCTTGATCAGAATCATATCATAAAGGCCCATCCGGTGATTCTTCCCCCCTCCCATACGCACCGCGTATTTTGAAAGCTTCCTGAAGCCGGGAATCGTTTTTCTTGTATCGAGGATAAGGGTCTTTCCGGAACCCACCGCCTCAACACACCTTCTGGTCACGGATGCGATTCCCGAAAGGAACGACAAAAAATTGAGAGCTATCCGTTCTCCCTGAAGAATCCGGCCGACCGGACCTTCGACGACCGCGACTCGTTCCATGGGAGCAAGGCTATCGCCGTCGGAACGAAAAAACTCGACCCGTATTGCCGGTTCTATCCTTCCGAAAACCCCGGCGAATAAAAATGAACCGGCAAGCACGCCATGATCCTTGGAAATGAGGACCGCGCGGGCGACCTCGTCCGAAAAAATCGCATCCGAAGTGATGTCCCCTTCATTGCCGAAATCTTCTTCACACGCATAATCGATAATCCGATCGAATTCCCGTATATCCATACCATTATAATAAGAAAGTTGCACTCCTCTGTAAATGGTTTTTTCTTTTCATTTTAAAAACAGTTTTCAGGGAAAATGACATTTTCACCGTATTTCACGGTTTTTCGAGAAAATCGTCATGTTTTCATGTATCAGATCTTGTTTTTTTCAATATTTTTTCACCTTTCCCCTTGATAAATTATATCCGTTTGATAAATATTAATTTGACGAACACACTATATTTTACATATATTCTCATGTGGAAACGAGTGAATTTCCGTGAATGAATATGGAGTGTGAACGGGTGAAGCATAAATTCTTCATATTTTCTTTGACAACGTAGTTGACATTTTCACGGAAATGCATAGAGTGTTCATACTATAATTATTGAAAGGGGGTTTTCAATGAATACGTTAAAATCACAAGATGTAAAAAATCAGGCGAATGAAGAACCGGATCAACTCATGATCATGGGTAGCGATGATGACTATGACGACTATGAGGACGATGATGTCGATGACGATTACGAAGATGACGATTTCGATGATTATGAGGATGATTTTGACGAGGATTACGATGACGATATCGACGATGATGAATTGGAGGGCGATATCGAAGAAGACGATGAAGAAGAAGAGGAAGAGGAAGAGGAAGAAGAAGAGGAAGATTTCGATGACGATTTCGAAGAAGATTTCGACGAAGATGAAGAAGACGATTATGACGAAGATGAAGAAGAAGATGATGATGATGATGAAGAAGACGACGATTACGATTCAGATGAGTATCTCGACGACGATGATGAATACGGTATAGACGACGATATCGATTATGACGACCTGGATGAATGAAATATTACTTCACCCTTAAACCAGAGTCGCTCAAGTTCATAAAATTCTCTCTGTTCGGATTCCATGAGGTGTATAACAAAATTACCGCAATCTATTAATACCCACCCTTTTTCATTGATATTTTTCCTCGCGTTAATCGGAACTATATTATTCGCATCGAAATATTCGGAAAGGGAGCGGAGAAGTCCCTTCAAATGTGCGTCGCTTCTGACCGTCGTGATAACGAAATAATCCGTCCATGAACACATATCTCCGACATAAAGGACGATTGTCTCTTTTCCTTTATGTTCATCGATGAGATTTCCAATATCGAGGACAAGCGTGTTATCTTTTACAGTTGGTTCCATCGAAATCCTTTCCAAGAATTATCGTCACATCGGTACTTTCCAGTTCCGTATTCGATATTTCGGTGCGTACCCGTTCGCATTTGATGATTTGGGCCACTTTTTCCGCGACATCAAACCTGCCTTTGCGATCAAGCACGATGGTCGCCGAATAATTGTCATGGTCTGCATTACCGACGGAAACCACCTCATATCCGTAATTCTGATACAGATGTGCGGTGCGGCTCGCGAGTCCGTTGACATCCGTTCCATTGAGTATTTCGAGCGTCACTGTCAGTTGCTCGTCGTCGAAAATTTCGTTACTGGAGATGGTATCGAGAAGCTGTTTGACATTCAATTTCAGATATTCACCTTTTAAATGGGGGAAAAGAATCTCCTTCTCTTCGACCAGGTATAATTTCCCTTCGACACGGGCGGGATAGATATGTTCCGGATCGAACTCCGCCATTTCCCGGATAAACGAACGGAGATCACGGCGTGAAATGTTCGTTTCGAGTTCCTCATAAAAGCGGTTGAACGCGTCGTCGTTTTCCATAAAAGCCAATACCGAAGGCTCCCCGATCCGTTTAAGCAGGGCCTGGAGAAACTTCTGCTTTCTCCATACTTTGTCCCGTTCCTCTTCATTCGGTTCCTCATAACCGATATAATCTTCTACTTTCTCCCCGTCAAGCAGCACGATGCCCGAAGGAAGGAGAATCCGTTTCCCGTTATATTCCGTATCGACGGGATTGGAAATATATAATTCGATCCCCTCAAGCAGATCCACGAGGCGGGAAATATTGCCGATCCTCATGTCAATATAAAAAGGTATATCGCTTTCCACGATCTGCTCCACTTTCTTCTTCAATTCCGATAGTTTTCCCGGTTTATACAGAACACTGATTTCATCGACACGGTCGAGTTGATCGATTTTTGTCCCGAGATTCTCCGGTATATGAAAAAGGCCCCCTTTTTTCTGGACGGGATGATAGAGAAACAACTCCATAAAACGCAGTTCGCCGTTTTCCGAAAAAACGAAAAGTATTTTTACCGGCTGGCCTTTTTTCATCGTTACCGTCATCACATCGGGTCTGAGATATAAATACCCCATGACCGCCATAATACCGATCAGACCGACGATAAGAGCAAGCAATAGAACGCTTTTATCAAGCCTTTTTTTTCTCATTACGCCTTGGCTTTCCCTCCTTTTAGACTCCTGTATAATTGTTTTGTCATGCCGATCACCTTTCTTCCCTTTTTTTTCACGTGCCGGATTTTTTCTTCGGTGACAAAAAGAAGGATCCTCGTTATATCTTCCTCGAGCAACGCCTGCCTGTAATCGTCGGCGAGAAAATTCCTCGTCGGTTCCATATAGTCGGCGATATAAACAACCTTCGCGATAATTCCCATATCGGGACCGCCGAAGGTATGCATCCTGACCGCATCCAGCACATCCTCTTCATCAATACCGATCATATCCCGGAGGATTACCGCGGCCGCCCTCCCGTGTACAAGCACCGGGTGTTTTTTTTCCCATTTACGCAAGGGAAATCCGTCACGGAGTGCACACGTCACCATCTCACCTGCCGGCATCTCGCGAGCCATATCATGGGCCGTTCCGGCGAGAAGGGCCTTTGCCCCCGATGCGCCGTACCGCAGGGCCAGGGAGTGCGCAAGTCGTCCTGTTTCCGTGCAATGCAGACGTCGCTTCTCGGAAAGATGACGGAGAATGTAATCGCAAATCATGTTGTAGTAACGGCTGTTTTTCTCCTTATCCATACCGCTTCAATAACTACTATACTATCAAGGCGGGAGTTCGGCAACCACGACAAAAGCCGCCCGTCGAGCCGTTACCTCGATCGGGGATCGTCCGGTTTATGTCTATCGACCGGCCGTATCGGTTTCATCGTCATGGCAACAACGAAGCATGTCCTTCTTTAACGTATCGAGGCCCATACCCGTCACGGCGGAAATACCGGTAACGCACATACCGGGAAACGCGGATTTCAGTTCCGAAAGACGGTCGTCCGTGCCCTCAATATCACATTTCGTCCCCACGATCATTCTGCTTTTTGAAAGAAGCCGGTCGCCGGCAAATTGCTCGAGCTCGCCCCTGAGAATATCGACTGCGGCCATATAATTGTCATCACTCAAATCGACCAGCAGCATGATGAGAAACGTCCGGGATATATGTTTGAGAAACCTGATTCCCAATCCGGCTCCTGTCGAAGCCCCCTTGATGATTCCCGGTATATCGGCGATGACGATCTCCCTCCCGAAAACGTTCAGGACGCCGAGGTTCGGTATTTTTGTCGTAAAGGGATAGGAGGCGATTTCGGGCCTGGCATTGGTGAGTGCTGAAAGCAGCGTGGATTTTCCGGCATTCGGAAGCCCCACAAGCCCGACATCGGCGATAAGGTTGAGTTCGATAATGAGTTTTCTGTGTTTCGCAGGTTCACCCGGCTGTGCGAATCGTGGAGTCTGTCTGGTCGAACTCCTGAAATGCCAGTTCCCCCTGCCGCCCCTTCCCCCTTCAAGGAAAAGCCACCGCTCTTCCGCATCGGTGAAATCCCTGTATAATTCGCCCGTGTAAAAATCCCTGACCAGGGTGCCTGGTGCCACGGCAATCGTCACATCATCCCCGTTTTTCCCGTGTTTTCGTTGCCCTTTCCCGGATTCCCCGTTCTTTGCCTTGAAAACCTTTTTCTGTTTGAGGTGAACGAGTGTTTTCAGATTGTTTCTGACAATAAAGACAACATCCCCGCCCTTCCCTCCGTCTCCGCCGTCCGGTCCTCCTTTAGGGACATATTTCTCCCGTCTGAATGAAACAGCCCCTCTTCCGCCCCCACCAGAATACACATCAATGACTGTTTCATCGACAAATGTACTCACGCTGCAATGACCTTGTCAGGATGGCTGTATTTCGATAAGCTTTCTGTTTTTTCTCATTTTAAAGACAACAGTGCCGTCTTTCAGGGCAAAAAGGGTATCGTCCTTACCTTTGCCGACATTGTCGCCCGGGTGAAACTTCGTACCGCGCTGGCGAACGATAATCGTTCCCGCCCTGACGGCTTCTCCGCTGTAACGCTTAATCCCGAGTCGCTGGGACTGCGAATCTCTCCCGTTTTTTGAACTTCCACCGCCCTTTTTATGTGCCATTGTTGTTCCTCCGCTTTACGTCAAACCGAATCGACCGGAAACATGCCCGGTTTGTCATCGAATGTTATTCTTTTATTTCAATCCTCATTTTGTCCGGAAACTCCGAACACAGATCACTCAGACCCTGTATGAGGACATCCGTTATCCCCTTTACCCAAAGAAATTCGCTTCCCGGAATATCGGAAACACCGAACCGGAGGATTCCTTCAGCCGGGGCAATTCCTGAAACCGTCACGTTCTCATTCCCGTATAATACTTTTGCCGCGGACCTGAGGAGTGTCGTCACCCCTGCGCAGACAATATCACCGCCTTTTTTCGCGTACCCGGCGTGTCCCGCAGCGGATACCTCCTTCACGCAGCCATCCGGATATAATGTGATCGTGACGGTAATCACTCGTTTATATGCCCGTACTAACTCTTGGAAATATCCTGTATTTTAATGACCGAATAATGCTGACGGTGGCCGTTTTTCTTCCTGTAGTGTTTTCTCTTTTTATATTTGAACACCACGATTTTTTTGTCCCGCCCATGTTCTTCAACCACAGCCTGAACCCTGGCACCATCGACGTACGGTGTACCGACGTTTACTTTGCCGCCGTCTGAAATGAGCAAAACGGAATCAAACGCTATCTTTTCTCCCTTTTCCTGTTTAACGCGGTCTATTTTCAATACACTGCCTTTTTCTGCCCTGTACTGTTTTCCTTTTATGTCGACAAGTGCGTACATCTCCCTCACCTCTTGCAATAATAGTATAGACAGTCAAGATACCAGAAAAACATGAAAATAGTCAAGGGGTGTTCTCGATGTCGGAATACTATTTATCGACTTTTTTCATACCAAAAGCCGTAAAAACCCTATGGACAGTCGTGATCTTATCGATGCTTTATACGGGGTGTATCTTGGACCGATTAATGAACCGGCCGATGCCGTCCGTATCATCCGTGAAGCCTATTTACTGTTTACCGCACAATACGAACAGGCGATTGCGGGAAAGAACGACACCTTTCCTCCGGACGGCTGGCTCCCGCTGCGATAGAGGTCGTCGTATCGGAAACAAACAGGATCCTCCCCGGTCTTTCATTGAATCACGTCTTTCTGTCTTTGAACTGCTTTCATGCCTTTTTCGACAAACAGCCGGTCGCAGGTGAAGGGATTTATTCCCGTGTAATACATGAGTGTCGACCATGTTGACGGGGTGGGGGTAAAAATCTGGACCTGCTCCGGCCTGATTTTCAGGTTTGTCCGGATAAACCGATCAAGTTTCATCATGTCCTCTCCGGTACAACCGGGATGCGCCGCCATAAAATAATAGGTGAGAAACTGTTTTTTACCGTCTTTTTCGGCGAGTCGCTCGAACATACGCATGAAATCCGTAAGGGATGTTCCCCCGGTCTTCCCCATCAAGGCGAGTACCTTTTCCTCCGAATGTTCAGGCGCCAGTTTGAGCTGGCCGGAGGTATGATGACGAAGGATCTGTTCCAGGTACGCGAAGCCGTTTTTATCCGAAAGGACCAGATCGTGCCTGATCCCCGATGCGAGAAATACCTTTTTGACACCGGAAATCTCCTCGAGCCGTTTGAGAAGCGATATCTGCCGTTTGTGATCCGATTCATATTGGTTGCAGATTCGGGGAAAAAGGCACCGTTTCCCCCTGCATGCACCCCGTTCCGCCCACCGCCTGCATTGTGCGCCGTACATGTTTGCCGTCGGCCCCCCGGTATCGGTAATGATTCCCCTGAAATCAGGATGGTTCTTAAACCGTTCGGCTTCACTTACTATCGAATCCACACTCCGTGACCGGACAACCCTCCCCTGATGGATCGATATCGAACAGAAATTGCATTCCCCTGCGCATCCCCGGTGTGAGGTGATCGAAAATCTGATCGTATCCAATGCCCTCACCCGCCCCCGGACGCCGTACCAGGGATGAACGTCCCGTTCGAAATCGAGAGAGTGGATTCTGTCGAGTTCTTCTTCCGTTTCATAATATCCGGGCGGATTATGAACGAGGTACCTGTTCCCGTGCCGCTGCAGAAGCCCGCGTGCATCATGGGGATCTGTATTTTCATAAAAAACTGCAAACATCCGGGCGAACGCTTCTTTATCCGACGCGACCTCGTCCGCCGAAGGCAACATGATATAATCCCGCTTCATTTCTCCGGACGGATAACAGATGCCCCTGAGGTCCCTGTAATCCTCTCCCCTGTCCAGTTTTTCGGCAAGCGCGGCAACGGTCTTTTCAGCCATACCGTACACGAGAATATCCGCCTTGGCATCGAAAAGCACCGAATTCCGCACTTTGTTGCTCCAGTAATCGTAATGGCAGATTCTCCGCAGACTCGCCTCGACACCGCCAAGGACGAGGGGCGCCGTGTTCTTGAAATACCTTCGGATGAGGTTTGCATAAACGATGACCGCCCTGTCCGGCCGCCTGTTGTTGATTCCTCCCGGGGTCAGGTCGTCGGATTTTCTGAACTTCTTCGTTGCCGTATAATTTGCGACCATGGAATCCATACATCCGCCCGTAATTCCCCAGAAAAGCCGGGGTTCGCCGAGTCGCGTGATGTCCCCGGGACTTTCGGTATCGGGCTGAGCGATAATCCCCACACGGTACCCTTTTTCAAGAAGAACCTTCCCGATCAAGGCGACCCCGATGAAGGGACTGTCGATATAGGTGTCGCCGGTCACGAGTATAATATCGCATTCGGAGAAACCAAACCGTTTCAATTCATTCCTGGTTGTGGGAAGAAACATACAGCATAACGTAATAAAATTTTCATATTATAACAAGGGAAGATAATCCCGTACTTCACGGAAGGTACATGAACCTTTTACACGTTTTTGACAGCCTCATGTCATACCGATTTTCATGGTACATACCGGACCAAAATTATGCCGTGCAAACCTTGACTATCTGTTTCCGGGACCTATAATTTATAGCATGCTCCCTGTCCGTGCGGGGGTGAATTCTATCTTCCCGGAGGCATCAGATGAATACAAAGCTTCTCGTCATATCCCTGTTTCAGATCGGTGCGGGGTTGATCCTCGGTACGATCCTTCTCTTTATCGGTTTTAAACTCATCGGTTTCTGGGCCCGTAAAATATACAAGATCGAGCAGTACAATACATCATTCGCCATCCTTATCGGGGGCGTTCTTTTTTCAATCGGGTACTTCATCAAATCGATCGTCGAACCCCTTATCACTACATTCCGCTATCTTTTAGGCGGCCGGGAAGAAATCGGCGAGGCGATCGGAACAGCCGTCATCTACATCCTCATTTATTTTTCACTTGCCTTCGTGTTTTCGTTCATCGTCATCGTCATTTCATTTTTTCTCTTCACTCTCTTTACCCAAAAACTGAACGAGATGGAGGAGATCCGCAACAACAATATCGCGATCGGTATTATCCTCGCGGTTGTCATCATCGTGATATCCCTCATCGTAGGCGACGGCTTCACTCTTCTCACCGAATCCATTATCCCCTTTCCAAAACTTCCAAAGGGAATCGGGTAGTACCGTCCTCAATCAGAGAGGGAAAAGGAGGTGAGCATGATGAAAAGGGAAACCGGTATTTTCTCATTTGCAATCCGCTTCGTCTTCCTGATAACCGCAACGGCGCTTTCATCCCAGACGGCGGAGATCGATCATATAACGGTGGAGCATAATGTCGAAAACAGGGTTTATTTTCGTATTTACGACCTTAATGTGTATGCCATGAAGGACGGATATATCCATACGGCTTTTATCCTGTCGCAAAATGCCGAATGGATCGATGACTCGGAGATCGCCCTCGATCCCCTCTATGTTCCCTACGATCATTCCGTCTGGAATGGGGAATCGTTTTGGTTTTATTATCCCTATTCGGCATTCACCTCCTACGGAAATCCGATTGAACCATATTGGGGTACTTTTCTGGTCATCAATTCATCGGACGACACTCTTCTTTTACAGGAGGATATACAGTTCAGCCTCCCCGAATCCGTCACCGGGATGATGAGATCGGATGAGGACAGCGGTATTGCCGGCGATGATGGAGAAATCAATTCAACATTTTACTGGACCCATTCGGGCAAATCATATAACACCGGTTTCAGAATAAGCCGGGAGGATTATTACCGCTCCCGGGTCGAACGCGATACGTTCCAGCCGTTCCGCGGCAGGGCAGAAGACACGGGTGAATATATCTCCCTCTGGGATATCGATTTCAGCGAATTCTACTCCGATCTCTACGGGTATCTTTACCAGCAAAACAGCTATAGACTCGGCCATGTCAAAGAGGAGTTGCTTGGCTTCAAAGAAGGTCTTTCGCTGGGATACGCGGATTTTGCCGCATTCGTCATTAATTGCGTCCAGGCCACCACCTATCAAATTCCGGAAACTCCTTGGGGAATCTATACCCCGCTCGAGATGATCCGGTCGAAAAAAGGTGACTGCGATTCGCGTTCCGTTCTCCTTTATCTGCTATTAAAAGATTTCGGATACGATGTGGCCATTTTTTACAGCGACTACTATCAGCACGCGATGCTCGGTATCGCACAGGTCGGATTTGGAGATTATCTTTCATATGGGGGCATCAGGTACTTTTTTGTGGAAACGACTGCAACCGGATGGGAAATAGGAGATATTCCCCCCGAATGGTCAAATAAAAGCCACTGGATAATACTTTTTCCAATTCTTCGGAATTAGCGCGCCCCGTAATATCGAGAACCGCATTAGCGGTTTCTCATTGTCTGTTATATAATAAATACCGGTAAAGAAACACCGGCGGGTGACACGGTACATTGTCGAGGAGAAAAAAGCGGATGAGGTTAAGGCCGGACGGGAGAATATAACAAAGGGAAAACGATTGTTTCTATGTGTATTATCAGTTCATATCGTTCCATGGAGACCAACCTTTTTGACACAATACGCAACGTATATAATATCGGCCCGGCAGAAGATAAAAAAATCGTCATCTTCAGCGACCTCCACCTCGGTAACGGGGGAAGCAACGACGATTTTATTAAAAACGGGACGCTTTTTTCGACACTGCTCGAACGTTCGTATTATGACGGGGGCTATCACCTCGTCCTGAACGGGGATATCGAGGAATTGCAGAAGTTCAGTCTCAACGGAATCAGAAAACGGTGGAAAGCGGTTTTCACTCTCTTCGATGCTTTCAACAATGAATCGCGGCTGTATAAAACGGCGGGCAATCACGACGAGGACCTTCTTCTCGATCAAAGGCGGGGGCGGGGATACGGATACATGATCCACGAATGCCTTTCCCTCACCATCGACTCCGACATACCGATCTATATCTTTCACGGCCACCAATCCTCACTCTTTTTCACGAGATATAATGCACTCGCGGGTTTGTTCGTCAGGTACCTGGCAAAGCCGTTCTACATAAAAAACCTCTCCGTGGCTTACAGCAACCATAAAAAATTCATCACCGAACAACGCGTCTACCGTTTTTCCTCACGGCAAAAGATCATTTCGATCATCGGGCATACGCACCGCCCCCTTTTCGAATCCATTTCAAAAATCGACGATCTGCGCTTCCGCATCGAACAGCTTTGCCGCTCGTATCCGGATATGACGGAGTCCGAGAGGGAACTCACCGGAAAAACTGTTTTCAAATATAAAAAAGAATTACATCGCTATTTTCAGGTAAAGAAAAATCAGAGCCTCATATCGAGTCTATACAGCACCCCCCTGCTGGTTCCGAACCTTTTCAACGCGGGATGCGGCATTGGTAAAAGCGGGATGACATGTATCGAAATCAGGGAACGTGAAATCGCCCTGGTTCACTGGTTCGACAGCAGAAGAAGCGATAACTATCTCAAAGATCCCAATTACGAGTGCGAGCAAATCGTTGGTACCACCTGCTATAAGGTGGTACTGAAGAAAGAGCCGCTTTCCTATATCTTTGCCCGTATCAATCTGCTTGCATAATACGCCCGGCAGTGTGTTTCGTTACTTTCTCTTCTCCTCAACGTACGCACGAAGGGCATCGTCGTTGATATAGCCGAGTTCGATCGCGATCACCCCGAATATCTTGTCGGGTTCCTTTTTCTGCTGTTTCAATATCTCGTCAACCTGCTCCGATGTCAGGGCTCCGATACGCACCAGAAAATCTCCGATTCGTTCTTCTGCCATACGAAAAAGTTTACGGGATACGATATCGAAAGTCAAGACGTAACGATGATACATACATGGTGAAAGGTATTGTAAAAACCGGCTTCCCGTTATAAGCTTATAGTCTATTGAAACATAGGCAGGTTGAATGAAGCACAATGCGCGTAACAATACAAGGGAGGGAAGATAATGGAAGACAAAAAACAGGGAATCGGAACTCTTTGCCAGATCGGTATCATTGTCAAGGATATAGAGGCCGCGGTGGCACGGCTAAGCCGCATATTCAGAATGCCGCAGCCGGAAATCACGATCACGGACAGCGTGGAGAACGCCCATACCAGATACAGAGGTAAACAGACAGCGGCAAGGGCTCGGCTGGCGTTTTTCCCCATGGGTCAGGTAACGATCGAACTTATCGAGCCGGTCGGGGAACCGAGTACATGGAAAGACCACCTCCGCACAAAAGGGGAAGGCTTCCATCACATAGCCTTTCAGGTCGATGATTTTTCCGAAATTCGTCAACACCTTGCAGAAAACAACGTAAGTATCGACCAGGAAGGGGATTATACCGGCGGCAGGTATACCTATTGCGGAGGGCCCGAATTATCAGGAATAATCATGGAGTTTCTCGAAAACCGCTCCACAGGGGACAACCGGTGACGGCCGCGGTAATAGTACGGCGGTCCGCACACTGTCATCAATCGGCCGTTTGACGGGGGGTGCGCTATGAAAAACGAAAAAGAGAAAATCAGGGCAATCGTCTATGATACAAACGAAGAGGCGACCACACATATTGCACGTCTCATCGCCGACCTTATAAAGGAACGGAATGCAAAAGGGAAGACAGTCACTCTCGGTCTAGTCGCCGGACCATCCGTAATCAACCTCTACAGTACACTGGTGAAAATTCATCGGGAAGAAAAAATAAGCTTTGAAGGCGTCGTCACCTTCAATGTCGACGAATACTATCCGATACGGCCCGATCAGCTTCAAAGTTCCACATGGTTCATGCACGAACATCTTTTTCGCCATGTTGATATCAAACCGGAAAACATTCATATACCGGAAGGTACGATGGCGCCGGACCGTATGGAAGACGCCTGTCGTGATTATGAAAGGGCAATCGGGTCCGCGGGCGGGATCGATCTGTTGCTTACCGTACTCGGGTACAAGGGCCACATCGGATTGAACGATCCGGGACTGCCCCCGGAAACGAGAACACGTCTTGTCACCCTCGATCATATTATGCGTCACGAGGCCGCGGGCGATTTTTTCGGCGAGGAGAATGTCCCCCCGCAGGCGTTTTCAATAGGATTGGAAACAATTTTGACCGCTCGATCGATTCTTCTTTTAGCCTTCGGCGAACAAAAGGCCCGTATCGTCAAAAAAATGGTCGAAGAAGACTCAGCCGAACACCCCGCAGTTCACTCACTCAGAAATCATCGTGATATTTCGATCATATGCGACCGTGCGGCCGCCTCATACCTGACAAAAATTCAAACGCCATGGATAAAAGGAGCCGTCAGGTGGGACCGCAGGCTTCTGCGGCGTGCCGTTGTGTGGCTTGCCCTGAAAAAGAAAAAAGCGATTCTGAAACTCACTGAAGACGATTACTCGGAAAACGACCTCTACGACCTGCTCGATCATTACGGGTCCGCCTATCAGGCGAACCTCGAAGTCTTTCACGATATTCAGGCTACCATCACCGGATGGCCGGGCGGAAAAACCGGCTTACCCCACGGTGAAACGAGTCAAAAACAAAAAAAACCCTGGCAACGGGGGCCGTTCCCCAAACGTTGCATCATATTCAGCCCACACCCGGACGACGATGTCATCTCCATGGGCGGAACCCTCATCCGCCTTACCGACCAGGGACACGAAGTCCATATCGCCTACCAGACGGACGGCGGCAATGCCGTCTTCGATCACGACGCGCTCCGTTTCGCGGACTTCGTTACCGAATTCAGTTCAATCTTCGGGATCGCACAAAAAGAAATGGAAAAGATCGAACGCCATATCGGACAATTTCTCAAAAACAAGGATCCGAAGGATCGTGATTCGGAGGAGGTATACAAGATAAAGGTCCTTATCCGCAAAACAGAGGCAAAGGCGGCGGGTAGAGCATGCGGCGTTCCCGAAGAACGGCTTCATTTTCTCAATATGCCGTTCTACAGGGACAGGCACCTGAAAAAACGCGAACCAGGCAAGGAAGATATCCGTCTTATCGCGGACCTTCTTGATCGTGTAAAACCTCACCAGGTATATGCGGCCGGAGATCTTACCGATCCCCACGGGACGCATATCATATGCTTTCGCGCTATCGAAGCTGCGTTTAAACAACTCAAAACACGGCCGTGGTACAGGGATTGCACGGTCTGGCTTTACCGCGGTGCATGGCAGGAATGGGAGCCCGAACACATCGATATGGCCGTTCCCCTTTCCCCCGACGAGCTTATGAGAAAGCGTCTTGCCATCTTCAAACACCAATCCCAGAAAGACCTCGCCATGTTTCCCGGCCCCGTAGACAAGCGCGAGTTTTGGCAGCGGGCGGAGGGAAGAAACCGCGCGACAGCCAGGCTTTATGATTCACTCGGTTTTGCCGAATATGAGGCGATCGAGGCATTCAGAGAATACCCCCTGCCGTGAATAGCGATATATTCGTCACAGAAGAAACTTTTTCCATTCATCCGGCATAAACCCGGCCGCCGCCATCCCGCCCTTTCTCACGATCGGGGTTTTCAGGAGAAGAGGATTTTCAAGCAGAACCTCTTCAATATCGAAATCCATGTACCGCATACCGGCTTTATCGTATTCCCTGCCCTCGCGGTCTATCATGTTTTCGATCCCTACCGCTCTTGCCGCGCTTTCAAGCTCGCCCTTGCTCATTCCTTTTTCCTCCAGATTGATGAACTGAAACCCGACGCCGCGCTCCCTGAAAAATCGCTCCGCCTTTTGTGTATTTCTGCATTTTTTGAGTCCGAATATTTGAATCATTGTCATAGTACGACAATTGTACACAATGGCACTGTCTTTGGGAACACTTTCTTCCCTCCAGGAAAGAAACCTTCCCGCGGGGACGGAGGCCAATCCCCGATTCAAATTAACCGGGGGTTCCTCTTGACATTTTTTTGAATGCTGACTATATTCTCGTAACTTCCTGTATATGCACATCCAATACAATCAGGAAAGAATTCACAAAAGGACACAAGGAATATGGATTCGACAAAGATGAGAAATATCGGGATCAGTGCGCATATTGATTCCGGAAAGACAACCCTTACCGAAAGGATACTCTATTACTGCAAGAAGATACACCGCATCGGAGAAGTGCGGGGCAAGGACGGTAAAGGGGCGACCATGGATTCGATGGCCCTTGAAAAAGAACGGGGGATCACGATCGCCTCTGCGGCGACGAATGTCTCATGGAAAGACCATTCGATCAATATCATCGATACGCCGGGACATGTGGACTTCACCATCGAGGTCGAACGGGCGCTTCGAGTTTTGGACGGTGCCATCCTCGTTCTCTGCGCCGTCGGCGGTGTTCAATCCCAATCCATCACCGTCAACCGGCAGCTCAACCGTTACAATGTACCGCGTCTCGCCTTTGTCAACAAATGCGACCGCGTGGGCGCCAATCCCGTGAAAGTCAAGGAACAACTCAAAGAAAAACTCGGTCATAACGCGGTCCTCATGCAGATACCGATGGGACTCGAGGCTGATTTCAAAGGCGTCATCGACCTTGTCGGCATGAAGGCCCTCACCTTCGATGGTGCCCAGGGAGAAATAGTCACGGAATCGGAGATACCGGAGGAGTACGCCCGTGAGGCAGCCGAGATGCGTATCGAACTTATCGAGACCGCGTCGATGTACTGTGACGAACTTGCCGCACACTACCTCGAAGGGACAGAGTCTGAACGGCACATTATCGAAGCGATACGAAGAGGCACCATTTCCCGTGAATTGACTCCGGTATTTATCGGTTCGGCATATAAAAACAAGGGGGTTCAACCCCTTATTGACGCGGTTATACGGTTCCTTCCCTCCCCGGTTGATGTCGTCCATCACGCGTTCGATCTGAACGAAAACGAAAAAAAAGTCGAGCTGAAACCGGACCCTTCTCTCCCGGCTTTGGCACACGCGTTCAAACTCGAAGACGGACCTTACGGACAGCTGACCTACATCAGGCTGTACAGGGGAACCATTAGAAAAGGCACCGAACTTACCAATATCAGAACAAGAAAAAAAGTCAGAATCGGGCGGCTGGTCCGGATGCACGCGGAAACGATGGAAGATATAAGCGAGGCTTCGGGCGGCGATATTGTCGCACTCTTCGGAATAGATTGCGTGTCCGGAGACACCTTTAACGAGAATGGGTGCGCGTATGCGATGACCGGGATGTATGTTCCCGAACCGGTGATTTCCCTTGCCCTGAAACCAAAAGATAAAAAGTCCGAAGACGCGATGTCGAAAGCGCTGAATCGCTTTACAAAAGAAGACCCCTCGTTCCAGAGCGAGGTCGACCCCGAATCGAACCAGACCCTGATCCGGGGAATGGGCGAACTCCATCTCGATGTCTACATCGAACGGATGCGGCGAGAATACGGCGTACAACTCGAAACGGGTATGCCCCAGGTCGCCTACAGGGAAACCATTACCCGGCCGGCGGCCTTCGACTACACCCATAAAAAGCAGACGGGAGGCGCCGGACAATACGGCCGGATCGCCGGTGCCATCGAGCCCTTTTCAGAGGATGGCTTCGAGTTCGTCGATGAGATCAAGGGGGGGGTGATTCCGAAAGAATATATCCCGTCCTGCGAAAAGGGCTTTCGTGCCTGTCTTTCGAAGGGGGGGCTTATCGGTTTTCCGATTGTCGGGGTAAAGGTCACAATTAATGACGGGACGTTCCATCCCGTGGATTCATCCGACGTCGCCTTTCAGTCTGCCGCAATCGGGGGATTCAGACAGGCCTACATGAAAGCGGAACCCGTTATCCTCGAACCGGTGATGAAGGTCGTTGTCGAAAGCCCCTCCGAGTTTCTCGGCGCGGTCCTCACCACGATTAATCAGCGGAGGGGGATGATCGTCAGCACAAGTGAAGACGATACATTCTCGCAGGTAGAAGCCGAAGTGCCGCTTTCGGAAATGTTCGGGTATTCGACCGTCATTCGTTCCGTGTCCCAGGGCAAGGCCGAGTTTACCATGGAGTTCGCCAGATACGGAAGGGTTCCGGCCTCTATCGCCGAGGAACTTGTAAAAAAGGAGAGGAGCAAGGAATAATGCTGAAATCCGAACTGATAAAAAAAAGCCCATTGCGCGTTCTCGACACTTCGGAACACGGCGGGGTCGGGAAGGGAAATATCGGGATAATCGCGGCGCGAAAAGGAGTGGGCAAAACGGCCTGTCTGGTCCATATCGCGACGGATCAGCTTTTGCAGGGAAATCATGTCATCCATGTCTCATTCACGGAAAGGCCGGATCACATCATATCGTGGTACGAAGACATTTTCACCGAAATAGCCAGACGGCGCAGCCTCGAACACGCGATGGAGGTTCACGACGAAATCGTCAGGAACAGGATCATCATGAACTTCACCCCCGGACGCCTTTCGATCCAACAGATACTTGACCGTATCGGAACAATGATACAAAAGGCGGATTTCAATGCCGATTGCATCGCCGTCGACGGCTATGATTTTTATTCGGGTTCGAAGGAGGATTTTGAAACGATCAAGGCTTTCGCGAAGGACAATGGCCTCAGGTTCTGGTTCAGTGCATCGTTACGTGATACGGTGAAAGCCCCGGCAAATGAAAAACTACCCGCCGTTCTTGCCGGCTACGAATCAAAGGCGGAGGTCATCATCCTCCTGGAACCGGAAGAAAAAAGGATCAGGCTGAACCTCGTCAAGGATCACCGGAGAAGCCCCGGAGACGACCTCCATCTCTCACTCGATCCGAAAACGCTTCTAATCAGCGACGAGGAGTAATAATCCGTCAGTGATATTCTTTTTACCGCTTTCGGGGACAGGGTGTCTTTCGAAACCGGGATAGACACCTTTTATGATTATGGGGCCGTACAGGATTCACGATTGGGCCGGTTTACGTATCATTCACTCGGTCTCGAAAGTTATTACAGCGGTTACCCTCCGTGGTACGCGAATGTGGTCGGTTCGGTCAGGTGCCGGCTCGAAATAAAATGCAATCCGTTTCCGACATTGAACGGAACCACCCGCCTTTTTTTTTAGCCCCTAGGGGAATCGAACCCCTCTTTGAAGAATGAGAATCTCCTGTCCTAGCCGATAGACGAAGGGGCCTCGCATTCATCGATAAAAGACGCTATAATCTACCGTTTTTTACCGAATCTGTCAAGAAGTTTCATCGATCATGCGGTCTTTCGTATCATTTACGCAGAAAGGTCGCGCTGTCCACATATTTCCCGATCAGGTCCCTGTCCGCTTCATCGATCCGGATAAACTGGATACCGTTGTAGAATTTGCCGCCCCCACCCTCCTTATACTCTTCATTCCACACGATTTTGCCCGAAACTTTGACCGGTTTTTGTTCGTCCGGTATATGAAACTTGATATCGACGACCTTTCCGACCTCGATCGGGGATGTCGTAATCAGACAGATTCCCCCCGCTCCGATATCCCTTGTCGTTGACTCGAGCCACCGCTGTTCCGGACTCATGTCGTACGCCACGTTCAATGAAATAAACCGCCGTCTGTATCGTCTTTTGTCTTTCACCATGCTCCTCCGGATTGATTGTTATCGTTCACCGCTTTTCGCTTTCATTCAACCGTTAACGGCAATACCGTCGATGTATTTCCCGATCAGTCCCCGTTCCCTTTCACTCATCGCGATGAACTTTATTCCATTATCGTAATATTCCTCGTCATTAATGACATATTTTTGGTTCCACATAATTTCACCCCTCACCTCGAGCGACTCGCTTGTATCGGGAAGCCTGAACTTCAATGTGAGATGAGTTCCGGCCTGGAGTGCTTCCTTTGTGAGAAGGCAGATGCCGCCGGCACTCAGATTTTTGGTCTCCGTTTCAGTCCACTTCCGGCCCTTGTCGAGATCGTAGGAAACCGCGATATTGATATCGAGACGCCGATATTCCCGTTTTTCGAATGGTCGATCCATATCCTTGCTTTAACTATATCGATTCCGGGTCCGCTGTCAAGTAATCCGGCATAACGGCGGCACCTCAGACCAGCCGGGAAAGCCTGTCCCTGAGGAACTCGGCCTTTTCCCTGAGTCCGATATTTTTTATTTTAAAGCAGATGCACTGTGGCCGCCTGCTGTCGAGGAAAACCGATCCGCCGCTCTCCCGTATAAGCCGCAGCACCCTGTCCGCCGAGACCTTTGCCAGACGAGAAAACTCGACGGTTATCACCCCGTCCCGTTCCCTGAGCGACGAAATCGAAAGTTTCTTGCAAATGACACGTATCTCCGCGATGGAGAAAATACTCGTCACTTCGTCCGGAAGCGGACCGAACCTGTCGGTGATTTCCCCGTAGATGATCTCGAGTTCGCTTTCATTGGTTATCGATGCGACCTTTTTATACACCTCCATTTTTTCGACCGGTTCGCTGATATAGGAATCGGGAATATATCCCGAATATTCGAGTTCGAGATATACCTCTTCCTCTTCTTCCTTTCCTTCGTGTTTCTTCTCGGCGATTACATCATCGAGTAATTTGATGTACATGTCGAATCCCACGGCAAGAATATCGCCGTGCTGCTCGCGCCCGAGCAGATTACCGGCACCCCGTATTTCGAGATCCTTGAGCGCGATCTTGAATCCCGAACCCAGCTCCGTGTAATCCGATATGATCCTCAAGCGCTTCATTGCGATCTCGCTCAGTACCCTCGATTTCGGATAGAGGAGATAGGCGTAAGCCGGCACGTCGGACCTGCCAACCCTTCCCCGGAGTTGATACAGCTGGGAAATCCCGAACATGTCCGCCCGGTTGATGATGATGGTGTTGACATTCGGAATATCGATGCCGTTTTCGATGATCGTGGTGGTGAGAAGAATCCGGAATTCCCGGTGGATGAAACGATGCATGACATCCTCGAGTTCCAGCGCGGTCATCCTTCCATGGGCGATATCGATGGAAACATCGGGAACGAGTTCTTTCAGGAAAAGAAAGGTCTGGGGAAGGGTTTCTATTCTATTGTGAAGGAAATAGACCTGACCTTCCCTTTCCACCTCACGCCTGATCGCCTGCCCGATAATATGTGAGTCGAACTCCTGAATAGAGGTCTCTATCGGCAGTCTGTTCTGGGGCGGTGTGTTCAAAATCGACATATCGCGGATTTTCATCAGCGCCATATGGAGGGTTCGGGGAATCGGTGTTGCCGTGAGTGTCAGACAGTCCACACTCACCTTCAACTCCTTGAGTATTTCCTTGTGCTTCACGCCGAAACGCTGCTCCTCATCGACGACGATCAGACCGAGGTTTTTGAAAACGACATCCTTTTGCACGAGACGGTGCGTCCCGATGATGATATCCACCCCCCCGCAAGCGAGCCGCCCGAGAATCGACTTCTGTTCTCTCCTGGGTCTGAAACGGGACAGCATTTCAATCGAAACGGGGAAGTCCCTGAAACGCTCGGTAAAGGTCTCATAGTGTTGTTCGGTGAGAATTGTCGTGGGGGCCAGCACCGCGACCTGTTTGCCCCCCATGACGGCCTTGAAAGCGGCTCGGAGGGCGATCTCCGTTTTCCCGTATCCCACATCACCGCACACCAGTCTGTCCATGGGAAGTGTCGCCTCCATATCGGTCTTTACTTCCTCGATACAGCGCAGTTGATCGTCGGTCTCCTGAAACGGGAAACCGGCTTCGAAATCCTTCTGCCATTCACTGTCTTTTTGAAAGGAATATCCCTTTTGCTGCCTTCGTTTTGCATAAAGGGAAAGAAGCCGGTCCGCCAGATCCTCGACCGAACGCCGTACCCGTTCCTTCCGTTTTTCCCACCCTTTGCCCCCGATCCTGTCGAGTTTCGGCTTTCTCCCCTCCTGGGCGATATACCGCTGGATAAGATTGACCTGCTCGATGGGAAGGTACACGATTTCACTGTCCCCGTATTCAAGATGGATATAATCCCTCTCGTTCAGGTGGGTGCGGATACGCTCGATACCGCAATACAACCCGATACCGTAATTCAGGTGTACGACGTAATCGCCCGGTTCGAGATCGACGAAACTGTCGATGATTTGAGTTTTCGCGTTTTTTATCGAACGGGGAATCGGCCGCTTTCTTCCGAAGATCTCGCTCTCACTGATACATATCAGTTTTCTCTCGGCTACGGAGAACCCCCCGGATATACTCGCCGGGACAACCAGCAGCCTCCCTTTTTTCGGCTGCAGGTCCTTGAGCATCTCTTCTATCCTTTTTGCCTGCGACTCATAGACACCGAAGATCACTATGGTATACCCGACATCGAGAAGGCTTTGCAGTTCATCCTTCAAAAAAGGAATATTGCCGAAGAATGAGCGCGGAGGATCACAGTGGAAGAGAAATCCGTCCATGTGAAACTCTTTCTTGAGTGATGAAAAGAGTATTTTCCTCATGTCTTTTTCTGCGAGACGGGGAAAATCCAGGAGAATTCTTTCGGGCGGGGGAGACGTTTTAACAAGGCGTTTCGCCCTCGCATATTGTTCGTTATACTCCTTTTCGATGGCGTCAAAAAGCGTGAGCATGATTTCATTTCTCGCGAGAAATATGGAAGAATTCGGGGAAAGATAGTCCAGAAGGGAGTATGTTCCCCGGAAACAGAGGGGATAATAGAGTTCGATACCGTCGAATTCCGTATTGAGACCGATTTTTTCTTTGAGATCCGCGATGTCATCCTCCGCGACGCCGAGGTCCCGGAGTGATTCCCCAAGCACCTCTCCGGTCTCTTCCGTGAAAAGCACTTCCCGCAGCGGATAAATGGTGATTTCTTCCTTCCTCGAGATGGATGTCTGCGTGGCGGGATCGAAAAGCCTGATTTCCTCGACTTCATCAAAGGCAAAAACGATACGGATCGCATGCTCCGCATCCGGAGAAAAAATATCGATAACCTCGCCCCTGACGGCAAACTCTCCCCGGACACTCACCTTTGGAACCCGGAGATAACCGTACTGTGTCAGCCGTTCCCCCACTTCCGAAGCGTGTATTTCGTCACGCTTTCTTACGGTATAAAGCCGTTGTTTGAACCAGACGGGATCCGGGAGGGGGACGACAAATGCGCGAAGGGGGGCAACGATAATGACGGGTTTATGTGCAAGAAGTTTTTCGAGAACGCTTGTCCGTTCAAAAAAAACCGAACTCACGGGTGATACATCCTTATAAGGTGCCACACCCCACCAGGGAAACGGCACGACCTCTTCACCGCAAAGCGATTTGAGATCCTCCATGACATCTTCTGCCTCTTTTTCGGTTGAAACAAGCACCAGAGAAGGGGCCTTCGCGTGTGAGTGGATCTCACTGACGATAAACGGCAGGAGACCGTCCTGTATTCCGAATACCGAAACCGGAAGTTTTCCCGTTCGGAAGGAATTAATTAGGTGAGAAAATGGCTGATACCCCTTTAATTTTTCTAAAATTTCATTTATACATAATGTTATCATTTATTTTACCGAAGATTATAAAAGAAAAGGATGAAATCTTTTAGTATACAATGTTTCATTATTATCACTCTCATGTCGTTCGCACCGCTGATCTTTGCGCAGCCGGTCGAAGGAATCGATGTTACCATCCGTTTTTTCGAAAAGAGAATATACTATCTCAATCAGACCGATATCGCCGTTAAAATCTCTCTCACGAACAATGGAACCGGTTCCTACAGATTCAAGATCGCGTCAAACAGGTTCTTCAACCTCGACTTCGACGTAAAAACCCCGACCAATCTCACGTTGCCCCACGCGGAAAAATTTATCACAGAACGATCATCGAGGCAACATGTTTTTTACCGCGAGGTAAGTATCGAACCGGGGGAGGAATACAGTTTTACGGAAATTCTGAACGAGTATGTCAAATTCGAACAGGCGGGACTGTATACGATCCAGGCCGTTTTTTATCCCGAACTCGCGTATCAGGGTTCGACTTTTATCAGATCGAATAAACTATCACTCAGCATACGCCCTCCGGTCGTTTCCAAAGAAATGCAGGCGGTGATTGAGGTGGAAACGGGAAAGGCACTTGAACGTGAACAGATCCCGCCGGATGAAGTGGTCACCTATATGCTGCATGCCCGTCAGAAATCCCAATGGGAAAAGTTTTTTCTCTACCTCGATCTGAAAAGCCTTTTTCTCCAGAATTATTCGCGGGCGAACCGTTTCAAAAAAGCGTCCCAGGAAGCACAGCAGCAGATGCTCGAAGACTTCAGAAACAGCCTGATGCTTCAGAAAATAGAGCAGGCAATTCTGGCAATACCAACGGAGTTTGAAATCCTCAAAACGGAATACCGGCCATTGGAAGGAAGCGTCGTTGTTCTTGAAAAATTCAGATATTCGGACTATACTGATGTGAAAGAATATACGTATACTGTCAGGAAATACGATCAATACTGGCTCATATCCGGATATACCGTTGTACCGATCAGGACCGAATAAATGAATATCATATTTATTTCCTATGAACTCTATTTCAAGGATGTTCTTGACTATCATTTTAAGCCCCTCGGCCTGGATATCATTCATAAAAGAGATCCCATCGAGGTCATCAATGAAATCGACACCCTCGACTTCGATATCATCATCTACTATGAAATCGATTACCCCAGACATTGGAAACCGCTGCTCAAGGTCCTGCGGGAAAAGTATCCAAGGAAAAAAGGTATTTTTATTCTGATCAGCGACAAGGATTTCCCCTTCGAAGAGGCATCCAAAGCCATTTTCCTCGATATCAACGGTATCGTCACCGACAATATCTGGAACAACCGCGTGATCTACCGCCTCGAAGAAATTATCCGAAGATACCTGAAACTCCCCGACAACCGCAAGTATTCCCGTTATCCGGTCGAAGAATCGGATAAAATCGGATTTATCTTCACGCATCCGAAAATCCTCATCCTCATAAGCGGCAGCGTCATCGATATTTCCGCCGACGGACTCAGGTTCAGCCCGAAACTGCCGCAACGCATCCAGGATCTGGAGCCGGGCGTCAAACTGGATCGCTGCTCTCTTTTGCTGGGTGATGAATTGTATACGGTCGATTGTACGATTATCCAGAAAAACCAGTCGATCGGCGTCCAGTTTGTCTATTTCAGGGAAGTGAATGCGAAAAAGAATCCGAAAGTACGTTCATATCTGATGGACGAGCGGGCAAACAGAAAACTGCAACACGCCATCGCCCGGAACGACTGATTGACCGTAAAAGCGGACATGAAAAACGGGCTGCCCGCCGGGTTTCGGCCCCTACGGTTTTCCCTTTTTTAAAACCGATTCAAACCTTTTCCACGGATCGGAAGAAATCCGCCCATACCTGCAGCCGGGCGCGTGGCCCTTACCGAACCGGTATATTCCGTCAAGCCCGTCATCTTTGTGTACCACCTCGAGCCCCATTTTTTCGAGTTTCAGCAGGAGTACCTTTCTGCGTTCCCTGATATTCCAGCACCCCGGACACACACCGACAGTCGCGCGGTCATGGGTACCGGAATACCTCACGCGCACCATGGCACGACCCTCTGAAACCGCGAATTTTCTCAGTAATGACACCTGGTCGCTCCTTCCCCTCCCCTTTTCATGTTAACGCATCCGGGGCCGGAGGTCAATATCCGGAGACGGATATTGATATCCGGCCCCGGAATCGGCTTTTACAGGTATATTCCATAACAACAAAAAGAGGAGACATACGCCTGTGCAGGCTGAAATAATGCATTAATTCGGAGGCGCTTGACTTTCAGGGGGAATGAAAGGGCATCGTTTCGAAATTCCACGGCAGGAGAACGGTTTTTCCCGTATCGCCCACCGCTATTGCTGTACGCTGTTATTCAACTTTCGCCGTATAGGAGATAAAGACCGCACCTGATGCGCCAGGAGAGCCTGGGGAGAGATTACAAAGTGAACATGTCCCGCCTAACCCACCCATCCCGTACCCTTCCGGATGGCAGGTTGGAGAAGCAGAAGGGGTCGATTTATTGGCATCTTTTCCCGAAAAAGCTGATATTCCTCCGTACACGAGATAACCGCCCTTTCCACCTTGTCCCACGATAACGGTATATTCGGTGTTTTTACTTACTAAAATTTTTTCCAGAAAGTATCCCCCGCAGCTTCCACGCTGACCCTGTTCCGTGATACACCAACAGCCGCTTTGTCCTCCTCCCGCTTCCGCCATTCCGCCGCTTTGCCCCCCTCCTATCATTTCCAGTGTGATTTCTTCTTCATAAGCGTTCCCGGGGAGCTGCCACACATAGGTTCCTGTCGTTGTAAAGCCGACTGTTTCTGTTTTCAACTCAACCGGCTTCATGAACTCCGGGTTGTGAAAATCACAACCGGTCGGGAGAAAAAGAAAGCATATAATGAGAGCGGCAATCATTTTGATATCTTTTTTCATATATTTTCTCCCTGTCGGTTTTCCCGACACTTACATTTTCTTCATTGACGACGTAGTATACCATATTTCTGTCGTTACCACAATAAAAATCATTTTCGGCTTATTGACGATAAAAGAAACCGCCGTCTATAAAGAACCGGACAGCATATCATGCCGTCATGACTTCTGCCGGGAGGTGAAGACGTAAAAAGTATCTTGAAACGGCAGGGATAAAAAGCCTTTAATATTGCCGTTTTCCCGTTTCTATGGTATTGTATGTGCGGCCCTGCCATTATTACGATCACGGAGGAAATCGAATGCCGAATATGTTCCGCTGTCCCCATTGCGGGAACGATCTGATTGTGCTGAAAAGCGATACGGGAAAGGAAGCCCTCTGTCCTGAATGCCTTTCCTGGACGGAAGTCCCTGTTGAAACGGTAAAAACGGAAAAACCGTGCAATTGTAAAATACGCATAAAGCCGCAGAACGAAGAGATCATGCCCGAAAACAGGGAAACGGCAGATATGAAAAGCGAAGCGACTGAAAACGCCGAAAAACCGGTTGAAAATGATACGGAAGCACCTGAGGCGGAAAAGGATAACGGCGGAAAGATATATACACCGGAGAGCGAACACCCCTCGACCTCATCCGCACGGGATGACGCCGCAATAGAATATAACACGGGACATCGTATGAAAGTCATGAGTTTCCGTGAGTTTCTCGAACTGGTCACTCCCCGTATCTACGTAACGATCGCCCTCATCGCAATCAACGCGATCGTCTTCATTGTCATGGCGCTGAACGGGGTCTCGATATTCTCTCCCCAGGCGGATCAGTTGATCCGATGGGGGGCGAAAGTGACTCCGCTCGTCCTCATCAATAACGAATGGTGGCGGCTTGCCACTTCCGTTTTCATTCATATCGGCCTGCTTCATTTTGCCGTGAACATGTGGGCCCTCTGGTATCTCGGCATCCTCGCGGAACGGCTATTCGGGAACATCGGTTTTCTGACTATCTATCTCGTTAGCGGATTCGGCGGAAGTGTCGCCAGTCTGTATTTCAATCCGGTCGGCGCGAGCGCAGGCGCTTCCGGCGCAATTTTCGGCATTGTCGGCGCACTTATCGCCTTTTTCGCGACCAAGGAACTGAAGATTCCTCAACAGATTTCCCGCCGGATCCTGCTGAACCTTCTCATTATCGTGGGAATCAACCTCGTGATCGGGTTTTCCTTCAACGGGATCGACAACGCGGGGCATATCGGCGGGCTTCTTACCGGCCTCGGCGCGGGATTCTTTCTCAGGCGACGCCTTCCCCCCGTCAGGGCACCCCGGCGATATCTCCGCTATCTCGGTGTCGCGGGAATCGCCGCGTATCTTTTGATAACACTTTTAACCGTATCGCCGTTTTACCGGAACAATGTCCTGCCGGCCGAGGCGGTCAGGGAATATTTCGAAAAAGGACAGTATATCAAGGCATTGGAAGTACTCGAGCAACATGCCCCCGCCGATAAAGACAGTCAGGTCATTCGCAGCATGAAATCCGTCGTTTACGGAAATGCCGGATGGGAATACTATCTGAAGGGGGATTTCTCCCGGTGCATCGAACTTTCCAAAAAAGCGGTCGACCTCGATCCCGTCGTCGCGCTTTATGCACATTACAATATCGCGCTCTGCTATCTCAGGATGGAACGATTCGAAGAGGCCCGAAGGCTGTATTCCGAACTCGAAAACGGCGAGATAAAACTCGAAAAGACCGCCCATGACGGGGCCGTCGGCGACCTCGTCG
This sequence comes from Spirochaetales bacterium, assembly GCA_016930085.1. NCBI lineage: Bacteria > Pseudomonadati > Spirochaetota > Spirochaetia > Spirochaetales > Spirochaetales bacterium. The sequence goes on along the minus strand of JAFGHO010000050.1, from coordinate 3,754 downwards.
ATCTCGTGAGAAAAGGCATCCTTGCCGGGGAAGCACGCGCTATATTAACGGATATATTCGGTCTTTCGGATGAAAAAATCAATGACCGGGAAGCGGCGGTCCCGCAATCGCCGGATCAGCTGTAACCGGCCTTTCAATACCTGAAATAATTCACGTATTTCCGCCGTCTCCCCTTGCATTACCGATTTCCCGCACCTACACTTATTACAGAAGCCCTGGTAAACGATCTGCCGCCGGAACCGGGCATCACTGACTGATAAAAAAGGAGAGCCGCCATGAAAGAAAGCTTCGAGATTATTCAGACCGATTTCGCGGGGGGAGTGAAAGGGGACGCCCTGTTCATCAACATGAAAAAACTCAAAGAAGAAAACGACTATATCGGTCTCTGGTATGCGTGCGATCGAAACGAAGAGACATGTATAACCACCGAGTTTTATTACACAAAGGGTAATTGTCAAAAGCCGGTTGATTTCCGGGAAGAACTCAAAGAAAACAGTTTTAAACAACTCAAGAAATTTACCATTCCCACTGAACACGATTTTATCTGGATCGGGATGAAAACGGATGAAACACATTACTGCCGCTTGAAAATATTCGACGTCCGGCAGGAAAAAACATATATCAAGTACAAGGTGATCAGGGAAAAAGGCGAAACCTTTGATGTATTGGGCAAAGGCGTTATAAAGGGTGGTATCGCCTATTTTTTCAAACTCGGAATCGAGGACAATACGGGCGAGGTCGATTTCAATGACACGATTATGTATGTCGTTTTCATGAAAGACTGTCCGCCGCCCGACTGGCATCTCGATTACGGAAGCCTCGGCATCCAGAACCTCCCGGTTCTCTCATCGACATTCAGGTTTCCCGCGGATAAAACCTACTCGAACTGGTACGGCCGGAACCCGCTTGACGGCCTTTGATACGGTTTACTCACAAACGGTTATAGTTCAATGCCGTTATCCCGCATCGATGTATTTATTTTGTCAGTCGATCAGCGTTTTGAAATAGGCGATATCCTTGTCGATCAGCCCGAGATAGTCGTAACGGGAAAGGTTATGATTGTCGCCGGGGTGCCGGTAAAAGATAAAACGGACCCCCGTCTCCGTGAAAGCCTCGATGAGATTCAGACTCCAGTCAAAAGGGACGGATTCGTCGTCCGTGCCGTGATGCAGAACAACCGGGGATGTGATAAAGGCGGTATGTTCGACCGGTGATAAATCGGGATAATCCGAACGGGATGTTATTTTATGAAGGGCGGTCAAATGCGATTCCGAATTTTTATACGAATCCCGGCGTATAAAATAGAGGGTGTTTTCCGGAATCAACGCGGAAACCGGGGCCCAGAGCGAGAATGCCGTTATACCGGCCGCTACCTCTGCGACACGAAGTGTCACCTCACCCCCCATGGAATGGCCGTAGAGAAAGAGATGTTCACTGTCCCACTCATCGATCGAAACGGCGGAGGCGATCAGGTTGAGGACATCAATCGAGTAATGGATGGTTCGAAGCGGCCCTTCCCCTCTGCCTTCGGATTCGTCATGCCCCCTGTAATCAGGCTTGAGTACCAGAAATCCGTTTTTCGCATACCGGTCGGAAATTGTCCGGTAAGATCTTGTCGTGGAATATTCGTCTGGGGGGATGTAGCCGTGATTGATGATCATCAAAGGGTATCCGCCGTCACCGCCCCGGGGGGTATTCATGAGGGCGTACAATTTCAGCCCCTCGGACATATACGAAACGATGTATGTGATGTATTCCTCCGATTCCGATATCATTTTTTCGATAACGACCGGGGAAGGCGCGTACTCCCTCTCCCGCAAGGCATCGATCGAAAGGACATGCTTTTGCGTCCGCCCTGAAACGATCTCCGGGGTTTCCCGGGGGACACACCTGCAGAAGATCAAAGCGAAAACGGCGATACATACTATTCTCATAACGACTCCTTTCATATGGACCGTCTGCCGTCAGTGACCGTACCGGTCCTGTGAACCACCTCATGTTCACGACCCTACCATACACGCCTGCTTATGTAAACGCCGTCATCACAGCCGTATGGCAAACAAAGGGCCGTCATTTATCTATCGCATCTTGCCGGCCGAAAAAAGACGGTAAAACCGGTTTTCTTTTACTACCATTATTGACTGATTTTTTCTATATTTGAAAGGAAGGAAGACGAGGTATGATACCGATATTCGAGTATTTTCCGGCTTTACAAAAAAGACTGCCGTATATAAAACTCGGACAATTCCCGACGGCGGTCAAAAAACTCGATCGCAGCGGCCGATTAATCGGCCTCGACAGGCTTTATATGAAAGACGATGCGGTCAGCGGACAACACTATGGGGGAAGCAAGATCCGGAAACTGGAGTTCCTTTTGGGAAAAGGGCCGGCCTGCGGCGCGGATGAGGTGATGACGTTCGGGTAATGCGGGGTCGAATCACGCGGTAGCCACGGCACTCTACGCCCGTCAATGCGGGGCTAAAACCCTCGCGATGCTTTTACCGCAGCCCGGTGCAGATTATGTACGGAAAAACCTTCTCGTTCTCCTGGGCTGTGAAACCGGCATTCATTATTATTCGAATATCGTCTCCCTCTTTTTGGGCTCATTATTTCACTATTTCGTTTCCGCGATGGGAAAAGGAAGGTTCCCGGAAATTATCTGGTCTGGCGGCTCGACCCCGTCCGGCATCACCGGCATTGTCAGCGCCATATTCGAACTCAGGGAACAAATCGATCTCGGCCTCATGCCGAAACCGGAAAGGATCTATGTCGCGGCCGGAACCATGGGAACGACTGCCGGTATTTTACTCGGCCTTTGCGCGACCGGTCTCGAAGCAACGGTCCACGCGGTCTCGATTCTGGGCGGGAAATTCGTCGATAAAAACAAGATCAGATGTCTGTTCGTATATACGAACAGGTATTTGCATAAAAACGATCCACGCTTTCCTCTTTTCCGCTTTCCCTGCGATATGCTCGAAGTCAGGTACGGGTTCGCCGGTGAGGGATATGCCTATATGACACCCGAGGGCAAAGAAGCGATCCGGCTTGTCGGGGAACATGAAGGTGTTTCTCTTGAAAGGACCTATACCGGAAAAACATTCGCCGCACTCATGAGTGACGCCAAAGATAATCTCCCGAGAGGGGAGGTCGTTCTTTTCTGGAACACCCATAATGGAATCGTACTGGACTCGCTGATCGAAGGTCTCGATTACCGGAAACAATCGAGTAGGAGGAGGGCTTACGCCCTCCGACCTCTCACACCACCGTACGTACGGTTCCGTATACGGCGGTTCGTAGTCAGTTACGATTTAACGCACAATTATCGATGAACGAGTACAAACCCAAACAGTCAAAATAACTCTTTGGGAAAGCTTTATTCATATGTTGGGCACCCGAGTTCCACCAGGCCCCCCGTCCGTTTCCTGCTGATTTCCATGCAGTGGATTCATCCAAACCACGTTTCATCAGATTCCTGGCGCGGGTTATCATGCGTTTCCATTGTCTCCACAAGATACAGCGCAGTCTCCGGCGCAACCACCCATCCAGAGTTTCAAAGATGCCTTTTACCTCTGAAAGGCTGAAATAATTAAACCAGCCTCTCAGTAACGGCTTTAGTTTTTGGATGGTTTGGGAAAGGCTCCTGCCCCTTCCAATCCTGAAAATCTCTTTGATCTTTCCCTTAAGGCGCTTGATTGATTTCAAAGCTACTTTCAACAAGGGTCTTTTATGCCATGTCAGTGTATATCCTAAAAAG